>NZ_RWIL01000014.1:0-16268 GCF_009764635.1 Pseudomonas sp. PB103
GTTCAACCACTACTGCAAACGCCTGCGTGACACCTGTCAGCGGCGCAAGGAGGACGCATGAGTACGGCACCGGTTAAATCGATCATCGACGAGCAGCTCGATGACATCGAACACAAGATCGCCCTGCTCGGCTTTGGCCTTCCCTTCAACGAGGTGATCGGCCGCAAGCGCGAGGACCTAGTCGCCAATCTGCCGCAGCGCCTGTCGCCAACCATGCAAGGCGGCCGCATTGCCGTGAGGGTTCGCCCATGAAGACTTTCTACTGGGCTCTCGCCTTTGTACTGGCCATCAGCATGACGGCTTACGGTACGTGGAAGGACAGCGCCACGACCTGCGAGCCGCCACAGGTCAAGCATCGGTTTCTACAATGACCAGCCGCCAGATGGCCCGCCGCATCCTCATCCGGCGAGGCTCTTTCTCCGCCATCGGCGTTTTCACTTTCCTGATGTTGCTCAGCGCCCTCGCCGACCGCATCACTCAATAAGCAAAGAATTCAATCGCTGCGCACCGCGCGGCAAGGAATTGTCATGTCCGCTCAAAGCGTGGCGCCGGTGGCGCACGACCGAAACCTTCACGTTCTTCCGCACGCCGCAACCAGTACCAGCGCTTTGGTGTTGGACGGTGACAGCCTGGACAAGATGATGCGCTTGGCCGAGGTCATGGCGACCGGCCGTGCCACTCTGCCGAAGCACTTCAACGGCAACGCAGCGGATTGTCTGGCGGTCGTCATGCAAGCAATGCAGTGGAAAATGAATCCGTTCGCCGTGGCGCAGAAAACGCATTTGGTGAATGGCGTGCTGGGCTACGAAGCGCAGCTGGTGAACGCGGTGATCACTACCTGCGCGCCGGTGCTGGATCGCCTGCATTACGAATGGTACGGCGCTTGGGAAAAGGTGATCGGCAAGTTCACCATCAAGAACGGTGACAAAGGCGAGTACCGCGTCCCGGGCTGGAAGCTTGAAGACGAGCAAGGGCTGGGCGTGAAGGTCTGGGCAACCTTTCGGGGCGAAGACGAGCCGCGAGTCCTTGAGTTGCTGCTTGCCCAGGCTCGCACTCGAAACAGTACGCTCTGGGCTGACGACCCTCGCCAGCAACTGGCGTACCTCGCCACCAAGCGTTGGTCGCGACTCTACTGCCCGGACGTGATCCTCGGCGTGTACAGCCCGGATGAGCTGGAAGAAACCGCAACAACCATTCGCGACGTATCACCAGCGCGCGGCGCGGCACCAACTGAACTTCCTCCCTACCCCGACGAGAAGCTCGCCGAAAACCTGCCGAAATGGCAAATCGCTGTCGACGCCGGCCGCTCCGCCCCTGATCACCTAATCGCAACCGTAAACAGCAAATTCACCCTGAGCGAAGAGCAGATCGCCAAGATCAAAGCGCTCGCGCCAATTGAAGGAGACCACGAATGAAAATCCACAATGTCGCTCAGGGCTCCGAAGCCTGGCATGCGCTCCGCGCCAACTACTTCACTGCTTCAGAAGCGCCGGTGATGATGGGCGCCTCGAAGCAGATGAAGCGCACCGAACTGTTGCACGCGAAAAAGACCGGGCTCGATCGGGACGTGTCGTGGTGGGTGCAGAAAAACTTGTTCGACAAGGGACACGAAGCCGAGGCACTTGCTCGACCGATTCTCGAAGGACGAATTGGCGAGGACCTGTTTCCCGTCGTTGGCACCGAAGGTGACCTGCTCGCATCCCTCGATGGCTGCACAATCCTCGGCGACGTGTTGTTCGAACATAAAATGTGGAACGAGCAACTTGCCGCCGACGTTCGCGCCGGCAACCTTGATCCGCACTACTACTGGCAGCTCGAACAGCAGTTGCTGGTCAGCGGCGCCGAGAAGGTAATTTTCGTCTGCTCCGACGGCACCGAGGAAAACTTCGTGACGATGGAATACGCGCCGGTGCCAGGCCGCGCCGCCACACTCGTCGCAGGCTGGAAACAGTTCCAAGCCGACCTTCTGGACTTCACTCCCGCCGAGGTGGTGCCGGAGGCCGTCGGCAAAACGCCGGAATCCTTGCCAGCGCTGCGCATCGAAGTGACCGGCATGGTCACCGCCAGCAACCTGGAGCAGTTCAAAGCCCATTCGTTGGCCGTCTTCGGCTCGATCAACACTGAGCTGGAAACCGATCAGGATTTCGCCGACGCCGAAAAAACGGTCAAGTGGTGTGGCGATGTCGAGGAGCGACTGGAAGCCGCCAAGCAGCACGCGCTGAGCCAAACCGAAAGCATCGACGCACTGTTCCGCACCATTGACGAGATCAGCGCAGAGGCCCGCGCCAAGCGTCTGATGCTCGACAAACTGGTGAAGGCTCGCAAGCTCAGCATCCGTGAAGACATCGTCATGGATGCAGCCAAGGCACTGCAGGTCCACATCGACCAGATCAATGCTTCACTGGGCGGCAAAGCGCGCATGCCGGCGGTGCCTGCAGATTTCGCTGGAGCCATCAAAGGCAAGAAGACGATCAGCAGCCTCCGCGATTCTGCCGATTCCGAGCTGGCTCGGGCGAAGATTGCCGCCAGCCAGATCGGCGACACCATCCGGAGTAATGTGGCCAGCCTGGACGAGCTTGCCGCCGACTACCTCTTCCTGTTCAACGACGTTCAGCAACTGGTGATGAAGGCGAACGACGACCTGGTCGCGCTGATCAAGGTGCGGATCTCGGAACACCAGAAGGCGGAGGAGCAGAAAGCCGAGGCGCAGCGTGAACAGATCCGTCAGCAGGAGCTGACGCGAATTGCGGACGAGGCGAAAGCCAACGCACCAGTCGAGCCTGCGACAGTCGCCAGCCCGGCACCGGTGAGAGCCGCCGCACCACTCCAGCCTACCTCGAAGCCAGCGACCACAACCGCGGCGCCGGTGAACCTGCAAGCCGAGGTTTTTGATTTGGAAGCACTGATCCACGCCGTCGCTGGTGGTCACGCGCCTATTTCGGTACTCACTGTGGACTGGGAAAAGCTCGACGCGATGGTCGAAGATCGAGGCGACAAGTTCAGCATGGCCGGCGTGAAGCTGATCAAGGTAGCTGCGTGAGACGTTCTAGACCCCAACAACGCAAACGACAGACCTGGCTGGACTTGCCGGCCAGCGGAATTGAAGAGGTAGGCCATGGCCAAGAGCAATGCGCAATTACAGAAGGACAAGCGAGCCAAGGAGAAGGCGCTGCTCGACAGGATCGGCGCCGAGAAGCGATCGCTGATTGTTTCGAAAGCGCTTGATGATGCGCTTCAGGTGCTGGGCGAACGCCACGGCTTTGAAGAATGGCAGGAGACTGTTTCGACGCTCATCATCAATCTGGCGGCCGCGCCAGAGACTTATTCTGAACGCTTCGCTAGCATGTCGCGACCGGAAATAGTAGTTAAGGAAAAATGGTCGCGGCAGCTTGAAGAGTTCGCAAAGGTAGGGGTAGAAGGCTAGCGCCCCCACCTCCTACTTGTTTAGCTACACCTCAATCTTCAGCAAGGCTGCGCGCAATATCCTGCAGTGCGGACGTCAGGCTTTCTGCGACTTCCTGAGCAGCAATAATTGAACATGAGCTGGTGAAGTCCGTGGCGGCAGCCTTTATGAACGCCGCTATCAGCTGCGGATTCTTTGCTGCGTATCCGTCCCCAAGCTCCGCGTCAATTTGACGAATTGCTGCGCGAAGATACCGCCCTGCTGTGTCAGGTGCTTGCTCAACCAGCGTGTCATAACTTGCAGTAATGGCCATTCGTTCCACCAGTTCAATTATTAGATCCCCACAAATACCCCACTTCTACGAATCACGCCAGCCGGCGAGGATCCTCTATGTCCGCACAACAGAAGAAATACCCCTTCGATTTCAAAACTCAATACGGACTCGGCTTCAGCACTCAGGACGATGAGATCGTTGTCGACTTTTTCTGCGGTGGTGGCGGCGCCGGTACCGGGCTGGAGATGGGGCTGGGCCGCGCGGTGAACGTGGCGAAAAATCACAGCCCGCAGGCAATCAGTATGCACACCGTGAATCACCCGGGCGCGGTGCACTACACCACCGACGTGTTCGACGGTGACCCCGACACCGAATGCGGCGGTAAGGCCGTGGGCTGGTTCCACATGTCGCCAGACTGCACGCACCACAGCCAAGCCGCCGGCGGACAGCCGCGCAAGCGCGAGATTCGCAATCTGTCGTGGATCGGTTTGAAGTGGGCCGGCAAGAAGAAGCCGCGCGTCATCAGCTTGGAGAACGTGAAACAGATCCTCCAGTGGGGGCCGCTCATTGCCAAGCGCTGCAAGTCGACAGGCCGGGTGATGAAGTTGGGCGGCACCATTGCCGAGCCGGGCGAAGTCGTCCCGGTCCACCAGCAGTTCCTGGTACCTGATCCGAAACGCCGCGGGCAAACATGGACAGTATTCGTCGCCGAGCTGGAGCGTCTGGGCTACGCCGTTGAATGGCGGGTGATCAAGGCCTGCGACTTCGGCGCTCCGACCAGCCGCGAGCGACTGTTCATGATTGCCCGCTGCGATGGTCAGCCGATCGTGTGGCCTGAGCCAACCCACGCTAAGAACCCGGCCAAGGGCCAACAGAAGTGGCGCACCGCCGCCGAGTGCATCGACTGGACGATCCCGAGTAAAAGCATTTTCGACCGGGCTAAGCCGCTGGCCCCCGCAACACTGCGAAGGATCGCCAAGGGCATGACGAAGTTCGTCATCAATGCGGCTGACCCTTTCATTGTGCCGATCGCGAACTGGTCGGGCGAAAGCGTCCAGTCCGCGCATGACCCGCTGCGCACCGTGACGTCCTGGCCGCGCGGCGGATCGTTTGCCATGGCGAGCCCGATCATTGCACCAGCAACCCATCAGGGCAGCGACCGGATCAACGACCCCCACGCCCCGCTGCCGACGGTGACCTGTGCGAATCGCGGCGAGCTGACGCTGATCAGCCCGGTGCTGGTCGGCGCCGGTGGCCCGATATATGCCGGAAACCCAGTAGCGGCGGACAAGCCTCTCGGCACCTTGATGACGCGTGGTCACCGCGCGCTCGCCGCGGCTCACCTGGTGAAGTTCCGGTTCTCGGATGAAGGCAAGGCGCTCGACGAGCCGCTGCCGACCATCACCAGCGGCGGCAACTACCAGCGCCCCGCCGGTGCCGCCCACGCCATGGGCATTTCAACCGTGTTCATGGCGCAAATGAATGGCGGCTTCAATACTACGGCCGCCAAGAGCATCGAGGACCCGATGACCACGGTGACCAACACCGGCAGCCAGCAGCAACTGGTGACAGCGAACCTGGTGCACCTGCGCGGCAACTGCGATGCGCGGAACGCAGCCGATCCGCTGCACACCATCAGCGCCGGCGGCACTCACCATGGACTGGTCACTGCTTTCATGGAACGCCAGTTCGGCGCCAGCGTTGGCCAGTGCGTGGACGAGCCCGCGCCGACCATCACGGCGGGCGGTGGCGGCAAGAGTTCTCTGGTCGAGCTGCAACTGTCCCCAGAGGTTGAGGCCGGTGCACTGCGGGTAGCGGCATTCCTGATCAGCTACTACGGCACCAAGAACATGAGCGCCGCCGACGCACCAGCACCCACGATCACCACCAAGGATCGCTTGGGCCTGGTCACCGTCACTATCAAGGGCACGCCCTACGTGATCGTCGACATCTGCCTGCGGATGCTGCAACCGGCTGAGCTGTACAAGGCTCAGGGCTTCCCCGCCGACTACATCATCAGCCACGGCGCCGACGGCAAGCCACTCACCAAAACCCAGCAGGTCCACATGTGCGGCAACAGCGTAAGCCCTCCGCCGATGGCTGCACTGGCACGGGCCAACGATCCGTGGAGAGTCGTCGAACAGCAGGCAGCCGCCTGAGTCACGCGATCCACACCTGCCATGGAAAAGTGTTGAGCCATTCGATTAATCGGGAGAGACAACTGCTGATTTGGTCAGTTAACAGCTGAAAAAACAGTTCTTCAACGAGTCGAATGATCACGGCAAAACACCTCACTCAGAAGGCAGAACGTCTTCGGTGATGCCCATGATAATCAGAAAATCAGGAGGTAAAGGCGAGATACGTAATTAGTTGTGGCAGCAAAACCATTACCCCTTTTCTCCACCGCCCGGGCATGCCCCGGCATAGGACGCCCCATGCCCACAGAAAACTGCAACCATCCAGATGATCAGCCCGCGATCGAGCGCTTGCACCAACGCTACGTCGACAAGATCGACCGATTCTCAGAAGAACTGATTGTGTTTCAGGACTCGGCCTATGCGATGGGGCTGGATCGCGGAACGCAACTGGCCAAAGGTCGCGTAACGCTCGCCGCCGACCGCGCCAAACGCCTGTACCTGGCCGGGCCAATGACCGGCATCGAGGACTTCAACTTCCCCGCCTTCAACGATATGGCCGCCAAGCTGCGTGCCCGTGGTTACGTCGTTGAGAACCCCGCCGAGCATGGCGTCGTCGACGGCGCCGAATGGGGCGACTACATGGCGTACGACCTCACGCGTCTTGGCCTTTGCGGGATGGTCGCTGTTCTGCCGGGATGGGATGCATCAAGGGGCGCACGCCTTGAAGTGCACATCGCCCGAGAGCTGGGCATGCCGGTAGTGAATGCTCATGGGCTGGTATCGATGGAGATTGCAGGATGAGCGAACCTACCCGACAGGAGGGTTGCCCCCTTCAGGAGGTCGACCATCAAAAATTGGCATTGGATCTATTTGAATGCCGATGAGAATGGCGGACCAAGCTTCATAAGCCATTTTTTGGCGCAGCAAAGCTTCACTCCATCGAGGTCCTGAAACCTCCGATGCGACCACCAGCATCATCAACTGGTTCGTGGTTGCATCCAAATCAAGTAGGTGTTGATGGGCTTTGAATCGAAAATCATCACTGGTATGCATTTTTGGACACGCGGTCCCGACAGGTACTGGCTCGGAACTACGAGCCGCTATTCCTATTCTTCCAGTATGGCACCAATACCTCTTCATGAGATACGAGGTTTATGCCGCCCTTTTTAGGCTCGCCGCAATCCCGAAGAAGTTGACCTAGAAGCACTCACTCCTACAACACCAGCGAGCTCTCGAGCACGACCGACGCCCCAAGCTAAAACCCTCGTCATCGACTCCCGGGGGCGAGAGTTATCGGACTCTTCATGCAAGGCCATCCCATCCGAGGCATATATGCCTATGAACAGTTGAGTCTCTCCCGCTCGCGACAGCCTGACCTGCACGTCGATATAGATCCCGCTACTGAGCGTTTCTTCGTGCGTTCTGCTGTGCAGCGAAGGGTCTGCCCATGACCAGAATACATCGCCTCGAAGTCTCATTTGGCTGTCCTCCTGTGCCTATTTTTTTTGTTCAACAAAAACCGAAAATAGCTCTATCAGAACAAAGTGCAACCGAATCTAAACGGCGCCTGACAGCTGGTCGTCAAAACTGTACAAACTCAAATTCCCCGTACAACTTTCAGCCGCTATAGCGGCAAGGAACCCCTATGCTCGATTCAAACATTCACCACTCACTGAACACGCTCACTGCAAGCCAGATGGCCAAGCTGCTGGTGATGCATCACGGAATCGATGCTTTCGGCTACAAGTACGACAGCCTGCGCGATGAACCAAATAGCCCCGTTACGCTTGAAGATTTGGCGTCCATGTCCGGCGAGGATCTGGATCAGCTTTACGATGAGAGCTCGCACGATGACGCGGTGAACGAGGTGCGTTACAGCGCAGTGGACGCCCTCGGAGTTCCGTCTTGGTGCCACTACAGTTGGGAGCGAAACTACGGGGTCGATGTGAAGGCATTCATCCTGCCCGATGGTCGTGCTCTCGCCTTTTGTGAGATGAGCGGCGGCGGCAAGCACGGCGAACCAGACGCCTACCCATGGGTTGAAGAGGCCAAATTCATCAAAGTGTCTGGCGTCGAAGAGCGCGTCGTCAAGACTTACAAGTTCGAAGAGATTCCAGAAGCCTCAGAGGTGACGCCATGATCTTCGCCCCGCTCTACTTGGCCTACCTCATCCACAAGGGGCCTTGACGATAGCAGTCCGCCCCGCCAGCCCACGCACCAAGGAGGGAGTACAAGATTAGCCAGCGAGGCGAACGCTTAAATTTTAGACCGAGAGAGAAGCCTAGATTGAACAGGTCATCGGATTTTTTCGTTTGATAAGCGCCATGCGGTGAGATCTTGCAGAGACCACCCAAGCCAGCTGCGGCCACTCAGCATTTCTCTGAAGCAGCTGGCCGGGCGAACCGAAGAACCATAACTCAACTCGACAGTAAGCGCTTCTCGTAAATCCCTTCCCAACTCAACAGCCTGCCGGTCTACGGCGGGCGAGGAACTCTGCATTCCAAAAATAATGAGATCGATCTCAGATCCTGGGGCGGAACACGGTTTCCGAGTTGAGCCTGCAACATATGAACAGGCCGAAGCGGCAGCAGGGTTCAGGCTTGATCGTCGGCGCAAGTACTGGATCACCGAAGACGGCGATGTCGAGGAAGAAGGCGTTGTGACCCTCTCCTGTAGCGGGTGCAGTTGCGGATGTGAGGGTGGCTGCAGTTGCGGCCCATCGTCCGGATGCAGCGAGTGCGGCTACACGGGCAGGCGGCGTTTTCACTTCGGGTACCCCGCTCAATCCCCTGAACAGCGAAAAGAACTTCGAAACCTTTAACCACCTTCTGCCGCCACGCGCGGCACGGAGCAATATCTTATGGAAACCGAAATCCTCTCTGACGAGGAGCTTGCCGAACTTACCGGCTACAAGGCCCGGGCCTACCAGCGGCGCTGGCTGGTTGATCGCCAATGGGTGTTCGTCGAAAGCCGAGGCAAGCGTCCACTTGTGGGCCGGATGTACGCCCGTATGAAGCTGGGCATGATCAGCCCCACGATTGCCGACCCAAACCCACCGCCTGCCGCACCGGTATGGACGCCCGACTTCTCGCGAGTGAACTGATATGCGCCCCCGCAAGGCCGAAACTCGAAATTTGCCTCCCCGGATGTATCAGTGGACCAGGACACGCAAGAGCGGAAAGGTCTGGATCTCCTACTACTATCTGGATCTCACCGGTAAGGCCATCCCGTTGGGCAAAGACTTGGACCTGGCAAGAGCCAAATGGGCAGAGCTTGAGGCGAAGGAAAAGCCGCTCGATTTGCGCACCATGAAGGGCATCTTTGACCGATATATACGCGATATCGTATCGAAGAAAGCGGCGCGGACGCAGAAGGACAATTTGGCGGAGATCAAGCAGCTTCGGCCGATGTTCGACAGCGCTCCTATCGACTCAATTACCCCAGCAACTATCGCGGGTTACCGCGACGCGCGAACCGCCAAGGTTCGGGCGAATCGAGAGATTGCCACCCTCTCTCACGTTTTCAATATTGCTCGGGAGTGGGGGCTGACAACCAAAGAAAATCCTTGCCAAGGCGTGCGCAAAAACAAGGAAACGCCGAGGGACTATTACGCGAATGATGTGATTTGGGAGGCTGTTTACATGAAGGCAGCTCAAGAGCTGAAAGACGCGATGGACTTGGCCTATCTGACCGGGCAACGCCCGGCAGATGTCCTGGTCATGAGGAAAGACGATGTCGAGGGAAATTACTTGGGAGTGCAGCAGAACAAGACACACAAAAAGCTGCGTATCCAGATGACTGACGGTGATCAACCGAACAGCCTGGGCCTGTTAATCGGGAAAATGGCCGAGCGCAATGCTCAGCACATTTGCAGCTATTTGATCGTGAGTGCACGCGGCAAGCGGATGACGGCGAAGATGCTTCGCGATCGGTGGGACGACGCCAGAGAAAGGGCCAAGAAAGAAGCTGAAGAAAAAGGCGACGTTCAGCTGGCGGAGAAAATCGGGGGCTTCCAGTTCAGAGACATCAGGCCGAAGGCGGCGTCGGAAATCCTCGACATTGGTGATGCAAGCCTGCTGTTGGGGCACACCAAAGGGGACATCACCGAGCGCGTCTATCGACGAATCGGCGCCATTGCAAAGCCCTCGAAATAGCCCGAAAACCGTTACAAAACTCAAACCTAGCCCCTTGTAGAATGCGGGCTGTAGAGGTGTCGAAAAATAAAAGTATCGTAACGGAAATTGGCTACAAACCCCGGTTTCATTGGCTTTGAATATCGGTCTTGAAAACCGTCGACTGTAACAGGTCCATGAGTTCGAATCCCATCGCCTCCGCCATATTTTGTACCGACAAAGCCCTGATTATTCAGGGCTTTGTCGTTTCTGGGGTTTGAGATTTGCGCTGCGCTCGTTGAGGCGTTACAAAACTTTCTGGTTTTTCTCCCTTCTCCGGCGTCCTGCCAAACGTAAAACACTCTTCATATAACACGGTGCTACGCTGGGTTCGTTCACGGAGGAAACCAAAATGCCGAACTCAGATCTGCTTCCATCCCTGCTTTACAAAATCAACGAAAACCAACTCGCCCTCGAAGTCGCCATCATGGAATTATCCAATTGGGTCGAGCAGCGCGGATCGGCCGACGTCGCCGAGAACGTCCGCGGCGCCCTCTTGGCATTCGACAAAAAATGAGGAGTTCATCAAGATGACGCTTACGGTTTTGATGACGCCCGACTGACCGCTATAGGCCAAAAGCAGCCGGTCGTGAGCGACCGCTTCCGCCCCATAACTGTCCTTCATGGAGGGCAGCTCTTCCTGGTAACGGGAAGTTTCCCCGGAAAGGGATAGGGGCCAGGGGCGATATCCGCTGCCAGCGTAACTGGCATAGATTCTCCAAACCCGGCCCTCGCGCCGGGTTTACTGTTTTCGTGTGGGAGTGGCTGAGCAGCATATCTGCAGATCGCAAACAACTTGTTTGCTCCAGGCCGCTGATCAGTACAACGAGCAAGGCTCGGCGTCGCGCATTCGGCTACCTGATGCGGAGTCCTAAGGACTGTGTCTCATTAGATTCAACACGATCCGAGGGTCGAACGGTCACACGCTCTCCGGCATAGGCAACTCCCAACTCTCTGGATCGCTCACGCACGTCGTTCTCTCTGGAAAGCGCAGCCCCAACCGATTTTACCTTTGCCTCCAAGTGCTTGGCCTTGTTCTCGTAAGTCGTGAAGATCGAAGCTAGGTCCTGCACCTCTTCAAGATTAATGCGGCCTTCGGCCCAACGGCCAACGGCCAATAGGGCAGGCTCTTGCCTGAACCACGACGGCGGTTTTCCTGCAGCGCTGGCACTGCCAAGCAACACCAACTCGGCCAGGACAGTTACAAGGTCGACCTTCAGGATGTTCTCCACGACATTAGTAGAATCTCCCACAGATGCCCGCAGGATCGCCCAGTGCGTCATGGGCCCGAACCGTTCAAGGAAAGGATGGAGGTTTAGCAGCGAGGCGATCAAGACGGAACGTCGTTCCTGATCACTCCGGCGCAATTCGCCGAGACGCGACTTTTCCTCTGCTGGATAAACCCCTGCCGTCTCCACCTCATACAGCGATGCTTCAAGGAACTGGGCACTGTTTTCGATCTGTTCCTCGCTGACACATTTGAGAAGTAGGTGGGTTAGCGCCTCCCGCTCAAAGGGGTCCTGAAGCATTCCGCGAGAGTCTGCAACATCCCGACGCAGCTTCTGAGAAAGCCGCTCCTGGAACTCAATCGTTTCGGGCGGGAGGAGTAAATTTTGTTTGAAGCGATCCGACCAAGAGCGTTTTTTCGCATCGTTCGCATGCTCTTGCTGAATGGGGAAGAGCAAGGGGAAGTCACTTTCGGATGGCCAGGTTTCCATCATGGCGTAACTCTGGTCGAACATTGGGCGGTCACCCTTGCGAAGGTGCACTAGGTCTCCATCGATGGCCCACCTGTAGCCCATTGAGCCACAACGAAGACTCGGAAGTGGCTCAAGTGTACTCGGGTCAACGGTATGCTTGTATGAATGACTTTTCACGCTCTGACCTGGAGCGAACCCCAACCGAGAGAAAAAGACCCGTTCATCGCAGTGAACTTCGACCCACGGGTTAAAGATATTTTCCCTTTGCACAATGTGGCCCAAACTTTGATTTTTCTCATGGCGACCGGCGAAGAAATCAACCTTACAATTTATCAATTCCTCGTCCGTATAACAGAGTTTCGGAATCACTGCGTTGAGACCGGCATTGCAGATTACGCGACCGATGTAGACGCCATCCTTCGTGTACAACGCCAGAACTTCGTGACAGGGAATCTCCAAGCCGTCGCTTACCAAGTCATAGACCGACACCCATGCCTCTTGAATCAAGACATTTCGCAGATAGCAATCGATAGCCTCCTCTTCCGTAAGGCAGCCTTCGATCACAGGATCACCTTCCAGAACCCTACCCTCGGTCTTAACAATCGCTTCATACACTCTCACGAGGAATGACCAGTCGAACGCTGAGCCATCCTTGCGGACGAGCAGACGATAGCCAGGCGCACCCGCAGCGATCAACTTGCCAGCATGTGGATTGGGCCTGAGAGCTCCACCAACCTGGTGACTCTCATCAAGCAAGACGCGCATTCCAGGATTATCTCCCTGGGGTGCAGCAAGGGATGCCTCAGCACAAGCTTCAACGGTTCTTCCGTCGATATCTAATATCCGCAGCTTGGCCTTATCTACAGCACGGTAGGCGGTCAGAAAGGAAACCTTGGCAATCTCACGAAGGTTTTTCGTCAACCCAAGGTGAATGTCCGTACGGCTGAGCGTGCCGGGTTCAGGCAATCGGGTTTTACCCGATTCAGCACGCATATCGTGCGGGCTAGGGTAGCCGAAAAGCAGTGGTGTCTTCTGATTGACGTGATGAGAACCCACATCGTCACCCGGTGCAACGTAACGCAGGACGGTACGGGTTATATCGAGAGGACGTTTGCGCTCAACGTCGGACGCGGAAAGGACGAGTCGATACATGGTGCTTCTCCAAAAATCGGTAGGTTGTCCACGACGAGAAGGAACTCGTGGTGGCATGTTCAACGCATGAGTCGCTAGCTAACCCGTTGCGCAGAACTCCGATCGGAGAACGAGCATGGGTGTGACAGGTGTATCTGGAAAAACGAACGAATTGCAGTCTCTAGAGATCGACTCAGGGCGACGCTAGCAGCCCTTTTTCAAGACCCAATTAGGATATGGCCAGTGCAAGGGCGAGCGCAACCCTTCCTGAAAAAAACGTTAGAGCTAGGAAAACTCCAAGCAAGTTCCTCAACAATCACTGACTGGCTGACCGGCGTCCTGACTCAGGCCAGCTCGACTTACAGGCGCCCCTTTCCGGCAGCGTTCAATAATTGCCGGCGCGCCATCCACAGATTCGACAGTGCAAACAGCGTGGTTAGTGCACCAACACTCCAAGCTACAAGGTATAAGAAATACCAACCTGCACTGTCCGCGGCGCCCCCGGATAGGCGTAGACGTTACCGAATGCGCCCTCTTCATAGTCACGATCAAAGAGGTTTTTCACGTCAAGATTGAGCCGCACCTGGTCATTGACCTTGTAGAAGCTGAGCAGGTCGACAACGGTGTAGCTGCCCATCGAAAACGCCGTGTTGGCGGTTTGTCCGGCGCGCTCGTCGACGTACTTGAGTCCGGTGCCCAAGCCCAGCCCCTTGAGGGTGCCGTCCTGGAACTCATACATGTTCAGCAGGCTGAAGCTGTTTTTCGGGATGTTCATCAGGCGCGTGCCAGAGCGCAGTACGTTGTCTTTGGTCACTTCGGCATCGACATAGGCGTAGCCGCCAATCACGCGCCATTCGGGCGTCAGGTTGCCGGCAACGTTGACGTCGAAACCACGGCTGCGCACCTCGCCGGCCGCAACGCTGAAGGTTGAATCAACAGGGTCGGTGGTCAACACGTTGCGCTTTTCGATCTGATAGACCGCCGCGTCGACACTCAACTGCTGATCCAGCGCTTCCCACTTGATCCCCATTTCGTAGGACTTGCCTTTCTCCGGCTCGAACCCACCGCCCTGGCGGCTGGCGCCGGTGTTCGGCTTGAAGGAGCGAGCGGTGTCAGCATAAACCGCCAATGTGTCGGTCAAGTCGTAGGTGACGCCGATGCGCGGCGTCACCGCGTTGTCACTCGCCTGCCAACTCTTGGCGCCGGGCACGTAGGTTTCGTAGTCATGTTCGAAGCGCTCGAAACGCGCTCCGGCCAGCACTTTCAGTTTGTCGGTCAACGCCACCTGATCCTGCACAAACGCGGCATACGTCTTGAGGTTTTCCTTGTCGTGAGTCGGCGTGCGGGTGAGTGCCGGACGCGGCTGGCCGTACACCGGGTCGAAGATGTCGATCGGATACGCACCGACGGCTCCGCTGGAGCGTTGAATGATCGACTTGTAGTCGTAATCCTCATACTCGATGCCGGTAAGCAAGGTGTGCTGCAAACCTGCGGTATCGAAATGCCCGGTCAGATTGAGCTGGGTATCCTTGTCGGTCCACTCCAGCTTGCGATAGTTGAAATTGCGCCCCAGGGTGCGGCCGTCAGCGGCAATACCGTTGGCCTCGATGGCGTCGCCCTTGAGCGATCCGTCGAGCCACTGAAAACCGCCGCCCAGGGTCCAGTCGTCGTTGAGCATGTGCTCGAAACGCAGTTGCGCCATGTTGTTGTCGTTATGCAGTTTGCCTGCGTCTTTTTCGCCAAAAAAACTGTCGCGCGAGGCGGTACCTGTCTGTTTCGCATAGCGGGTAACGCCTCGATCCAGAGGCGCGTTGTTGCGCATGAAATCGCCTTCGAGAATCAGCTTGGTCGCATCGGTTGCCTGCCAGGTGAGCACCGGCGCGATGCCGTAGCGCTCGGTTTCGACGTGATCGCGAAAGGTGTCGCCGCCCTCGCCCACTACGTTCAGCCGATAGGCCAGACGGCCTTCCTCGTCGAGCGGACCGGAAGCGTCCAGCGTGCCGCGCTTCATGCCCTGATCGTTGAGCTGGCTACCCAAGGTGACGCTGCGCTCGGGCAACGGCTGTTTGGACACCACGTTGAAGGTGCCGCCAGGATCACCCCGACCGTAAAGCATGGTGGCCGGGCCGCGCAGCACTTCGAGGCGTTCAATGGTGTTGGCATCCGGCATGTTCGGATAGCCGCGGTTGATCGGAAAACCGTTGCGATAAAACTCGCCGGTGGTGAAGC
This sequence comes from Pseudomonas sp. PB103, assembly GCF_009764635.1. Taxonomy (NCBI): domain Bacteria; kingdom Pseudomonadati; phylum Pseudomonadota; class Gammaproteobacteria; order Pseudomonadales; family Pseudomonadaceae; genus Pseudomonas; species Pseudomonas sp. PB103. The sequence continues at coordinate 15,048 of NZ_RWIL01000014.1, forward strand.
CACGCACGGTGAACGTGGTCAGGCCCTGACCACCAAAATTGTTCGCCCGCCCCACGCCCCCGGCGTAATCGAGCGCGTCCTGCAAACGGGTGGCGCCCAGATCCTCGACCGCGTCTTTCGAGACCACACTGATCGATTGCGGGGTTTCGTGGATCGACGTGTCGGTGCGTGTGGCACTGGCTGAGCGAGTCGCCCGATAACCCTGCACCGGGCCGTCCGCCCTTTCGTAATTCGCAGTGCCGATGACATCGGTTGCGTCCAACTCCAGCGTTGAGGGAGATCCCTCCGTTTGTTCAGCCCATGAGGCAGGCGACAACACTTGCAGCACACAAATGGAAAGCAGGGTACGACGCATGAAGAGAGAAACCTTTACGAATAGGCCAATACAGGGAGTAAATCCGCCAAAAACTCCCGCGCATGCTATACAAACCCATTCGCAATTAACACAAATTCCCATTAACGCTTGAGTGGCCATTGTGCAGGAACGCTTTTGGCCAGTAACAGACATTCGATTTAGTGCCTGTTGGAACAGATCTCCACCCAGGGGAACTGTTCGACTTTGATCGCGCCTTGAAGCTTCTGGAGGATAAATGAGATGAGTCACCCTCTCCTGCTCGGTTCATTGGCAGCACTCTGCATCACACCCAAAAAAGGGAGACAGATTTATTTCAGACAATAAACCAGTCCCCCTTTTGCGCGTTTTTTTCGTGGCTGGGGACCTCGCTCTCTGGCCACTTATTCCGAATCAGCCAGGCACAAAACCCTAGGCCGACGCCTTCAACTCGACGTTATCCAACGCCTTGTTCACCGCCAACTCCCCCAACATCACCACCTGCGCAATCCCCAACAGCGTATTGCGGTTCGGCCCTTCCAGCATCCCGGCAAAATCACCCAGCATCACCGTCGCCGAGGCCAAAGACTCACAGGCATTGACCAACAACGTTTCAGTGTCGGATTGCGGGTTGACCATGAACAAAGTGCTGGGGCTGTACGGCGTCGCCATGATCTTCTCAGGCGCAAGATAATGATCAAGCGCCCGCTCTGCCGCCGCATTAAGCTTCTTCGAATCGAATGATTCATACGGCGACGCCGGGTCTGTCACCGGCGGACTGTTAGTGGTTTCGGACATCAACTGAAACTCCACAAGCACCCATCAAGGCACTCCAAAAGAAATATGAATCCCCACCATGTAGGAGCTGCCGCAGGCTGCGATCCCTTGAT
>NZ_RWIL01000158.1:0-14480 GCF_009764635.1 Pseudomonas sp. PB103
CGTCGACTTTTTCGACGCTTTTGAGCAGTTCCTTGAAGCCCATGCTTTCAAAGTACGGGAAGCCTACGCTCGACAGTTTGTGCCACGGGTGATTCGGGTCCAGCTGACGCTGGAAGCTCCAGACCACGTCGTCGGCGTTCATGTCGCGGGTCGGCTTGAAATATTCGGTGGTGTGAAACTTGACACCTTTGCGCAGGTGGAACGTGTAGGTCAGGCCGTCTTCACTGATGTCCCAGGTGTCTGCCAGCGCCGGTACGATCTCCGTGGTGCCGGGCTTGAAGTCGACCAGACGATTGAAGATGGTTTCGGCCACCGCATCGGCAGTGACTGCAGTTGTGTACTGGACCATATCGAAGCCTTCCGGGCTGGCTTCGGTGCAGACCACCAAGGGTTTGGCCGAGACGCCCAGGGCGGCACTCAGCAAGGCGGCAGCGATGGCCGCACGTAGGGGAAGCATTTTCATCGATAACCCTCTGCAATCGGTTGAAGACAAAAAACCGCACGGCCGACTCTTCATGAGTCAGCCGACGGTTGGCGTTTTTACAGGATGTTGAACGGGATAGTGGTCACGAGACGGAACTCGTTGATGCTGCCGTCAGCCTGGTTTTCGCTGGCGCGGTGGGTGGTGTAGGTCGCGCGGATAGTGGTGGCCTTGAGCGGGCCGCTCTGCACGGCGTACGAAGAGCCGATGCCGTATTCGTAATGGTGTTCGCCGTCCATGCTGCGCACGTCATAAGCGGTACCGACGTAGTGAGTACCGTCGATGCCCCAGCCGCGAGCGCTGTAGGCGTTGAACTTCAGGCCCGGAATGCCGTACTCGGCCATGTTGATGCCGTAGGCGATCTGGAAGGATTTCTCGTTCGGTCCGTTGAAGTCCGACAGCAGGGAGTTGGCCAGGTAGATGCCGTTGGTTTCGTGCAGGTAGTCGAAGTACTCGTTACCGTTCACTTCCTGGTACGAGAAGGTCAGGGTGTGTGCCTGGTGAGTCAGACCGAACGACAGCGAGTAGGTGTCGTTGTCGATCTCACCCATCAACTTTTTGCCTTCGTCGACGGTCTTGTAGTAGTTCAGGCCGGTGGTCAGGCTCAGTACCGAGCTGTCACCCAGTTCGTGGGTGGCGCCGAAGTAGTACTGGTTCCAGAAATCTTCAGCCTGGGTCGCGTAGAGGCTGGTTTTCAGGCTCTTGAGCGGCTGATAGTTCACGCCTGCGGTGTTGACGTGGTCGGTTTCGACACCGGTGTTGCTGTATTCGGTGCGGAATTTCGACAGGCTCTGCTCGGTACGTGGCGACACGCGGTCGAAGGTGGCGAGGTCGAATGACAGGTTGTCGAATTCTTCACTGTGGATCGCCACACCCTCGAAACTCGAAGGCAGCGGACGGTTGCCGATGACGTCGACGATCGGGCTGCTGAAGTTCATGCGGCCGGCGGTCAGGGTGGTGTTGGAGATACGCGCCTTGACGTTGGCCAGACCCAGTTTGCTCCATTGATCGACGGCGTCGCCGTTGGAGTGGGCGAGGGTGCGGTTGGAGCCGCCCTTGATGTCTTCGCGGCTGCGATCCAGTGCGATGGCGTTGTAAGCCGCGACTTCGGTGCTGATCCCCACGGTGCCTTGGGTGAAGCCCGAGGTGTAGTTGAGTATGGTGCCCTGAACCCAGTTGATCCGGCGCGAGCCGGTCAGGGTTTCGCCGTGGCGTTCATAGCTGAAAGTGCCGCCGCGCTGTTTGTCTTCGTTGGCGTACCAGTTACGGGTCGAACCCGACAGGCTCTGGCCATCGATGAAACCCTTGGCTTCGGACTGGGCGCTGGTGCTGGCCAGTTGCGTCGGAATGAAGTCCTGGCTGACGCTTTCAGCATGGGCCCCGGCGGTGATGCTGCTGATGGCCAGGGCCAGTATCGCAGTGTTGCTCAGTTTCATGGGTGAAGCTCCTTTACTTTCTTTTTATGCCGGCTTTTTTGGGTTGGCCGGTTATTGGTTTAGAACTCATTCACACATCGCAAACGTTTGCAGAAGGCCGGATGGGCGAATTTCGGCAAAGCGCTTGCGTGAGGGGGTAGACAGCCCCCTCTGCGTTGCGGCTAATCGGTTGGTTTAATCGATACTGACACCCGAGAAAACGTTGCGACCGAACGGGCTGACTTTGAACCCTTCGATTTTCGTGCTCAGCGGCTGGTTGACCGTCGAGTGAGCGACAGGCGTGATCGGCACTTGCTGTTTAAGCAATTGCTGGGCCTGTTTATAGAGCACGGTGCGCTGGTCACGGTCGGTAACGACCTTGGCCTCTTTGATCAGCTTGTCGTAAGCCGGATCGCACCACATGGAATAGTTGTTGCCGCCAATGGCGTCGCAGCTGTACAGCGTGCCCAGCCAATTGTCCGGATCACCATTGTCACCGGTCCAGCCGATCAGGCTGATGTCGTGCTCGCCATTCTTGGTGCGCTTGATGTACTCGCCCCATTCATAGCTGACGATCTTCACTTTCAGACCGATCTTGGCCCAGTCCGCCTGAAGCATTTCGGCCATCAACTTGGCGTTCGGGTTATACGGACGCTGCACCGGCATCGCCCACAGGGTGATTTCCGTGCCTTCCTTGACGCCCGCAGCCTTGAGCAGCTCTTTGGCTTTTTCCGGGTTGTAGGCGGCGTCTTTGATGGTGTCGTCGTAGGACCACTGGGTCGGTGGCATGGCGTTGACGGCCAGTTGACCGGCGCCTTGATAAACCGCGTTGAGAATCCCCTGTTTATTCACCGCCATGTCCAGCGCCTGGCGCACTTCGAGCTGGTCGAAAGGTTTGTGCCGGACGTTGTAGGCGATGTAGCCGAGGTTGAAACCCGGCTTGGAGATCAGTTGCAGTTTTGGATCGTTCTTCAACGCTTCAACATCGGCGGGGCGCGGATGCAGAGTGATCTGGCACTCGCCGGCCTTGAGCTTCTGCACGCGCACCGAAGCGTCGGTGTTGATGGCGAAGATCAGGTTGTCGAGTTTGACCCGGCTCGGGTCCCAGTACTGCTTGTTGCCGGTGAAGCGGATGTTCGAGTCTTTCTGATAACTCTTGAACACGAACGGCCCGGTGCCGATCGGCTTCTGGTTGATGTCGCTCGGTTTGCCATCGGCCAGCAGTTTGTCGGCGTATTCGGCGGACAGAACGGCGGCGAAGCTCATGGCGAGGTTCTGGATGAACGCGGCATCGACGCTGTTGAGCGTGAACTCCACGGTCAGCGGCCCGGTCTTTTCGACCTTGGCGATGTTCTTGTTCAGGCTCATCCCGTTGAAATACGGGAACTCGGTGGGATAGGCCTTGCGGAATGGCTGCTGTGGATCAAGCATGCGATTAAACGTGAACAACACGTCGTCCGCGTTGAAGTCGCGGGTCGGCTTGAAGTACGGCGTTGTATGAAATTTCACACCTTCACGCAGGTGAAAGGTGTACTTGAGACCGTCCTCGGAAATGTCCCACTTGGTTGCCAGACCCGGGACGACATTGGTTGCGCCTTTTTCGAACTCGACCAGACGGTTGTAGATCGGTTCGGCGGCGTCGTTGTCGGTCGCGGTGGTGTATTGCGCGGTATCAAAACCCGCCGGGCTGCCTTCGGAACAGAACACCAGGCTTTTGCTGGCGGCGAAACTGGCGGACGAGACGGCCAACAGACCGGCGCCCAGCAATGCGGAAAAAACCAAGGTATGGCGCATGACGCTCCCTCTTTTTTTTAGTGTTGTGCAATGCGCCGCGTCTCGTCCTGAAACGTTGTGGTCGCATTGAGCTCAATCCAATACGTACAGCAAACCGTTGGCCCACGCAGGCACTGGTCAGAACCCGACGGTAGGGGCCGCGGGACTGGCAGTAAATGCGTAAAAGCCTGAAAACCTCGTAGGAAAAGTCGACGCGCCTAGACCGTTGCAGTCACCCGCAGTGGAATTGGCTGTAAGAAAATTCCTAACTTCCCGGCAGGTAAAACAGCGGCGACGTCATGAACGTCGCCGCTGTGATGCCTTATTTGCTGACGCTGACGCCGTAGAAGGAGTTCAAGCCGAATGGGCTGATCTTGAAATCCTGCACGTTGGCGCGCATGGGTTGGTACACCGTCGAGTGAGCGATAGGTGTCATCGGGACTGCATCTTTGAGGACGTGTTGTGCCTCTTTGTACAGTTCGGTGCGCTTGCCTTGGTCGGTTGTGCGCTTGGCTTCTTTGACGAGGCCGTCGAACTTCTTGTCGCACCACTTGGAGAAGTTGTTGCCGCTGAGCGAGTCGCAGCCGAACAGCACGTTCAGCCAGTTGTCCGGATCACCATTGTCACCGCTCCAGCCAATGAGCATGGCCTGGTTCTCGCCACCTTTGGAGCGCTTGATGTACTCGCCCCACTCGTAGCTGGTGATCTTCACTTTCAAGCCGATCTTGGCCCAGTCGGACTGGAGCATTTCGGCCATCAGTTTGGCGTTCGGGTTGTATGGACGCTGAACCGGCATCGCCCACAGAACGATCTCGGTACCTTCCTTGACGCCAGCTTCCTTGAGCAGCTGCTTGGCTTTCTCAGGGTCGTACTTGGCATCTTTGATGGTGGTGTCGTAAGACCACTGGGTTGGCGGCATGGCGTTGACGGCCAGTTGGCCCGCGCCCTGGTAAACCGAATCGATGATCTGTGGCTTGTTCACGGCCATGTCCAGCGCCTGACGTACGCGAAGGTCAGCCAGCGGGTTTGGCTCGTTGCTGTCCTTGACCTTGTCCATCACGTTGTAGGCGATGTAGCCGAGGTTGAAGCCAGCCTGATCAGGCATCTTCAGGGACTTGTCTTCTTTCAGCGCTTTGAGGTCGGCCGGACGCGGGAACAGGGTGACCTGGCACTCGTTCTTTTTCAGCTTCTGAATACGTACCGACGGGTCGGTGGTGATGGCGAAGATCAGGTTGTCGATCTTCACGTCATCCGGCTTCCAGTAATCCTTGTTGCCGGTGTAACGGATGTTGGAGTCTTTCTGGTAGCTCTTGAACACGAACGGACCAGTGCCGATCGGCTTCTGGTTGATGTCGGCAGCTTTGCCTTCCTTGAGCAGCTGGGCCGCGTACTCGGCGGACTGCACGGAAGCGAAGCTCATGGCCATGTTCTGGATGAACGCGGCGTCGACTTCTTTCAGGGTGAACTTGACGGTGTGGTCGTCGACTTTATCGATCTTGGTGATGTTGGTGTCCATCCCCATGTCGGTGAAGTACGGGAATTCGGTCGGGTACGCCTTACGGAACGGGTCATCCTTGTTAATCATGCGATTGAAGGTGAACAGCACGTCGTCGGCGTTGAACTCACGAGTCGGCTTGAAATACGGGGTAGTGTGGAACTTGACGCCTTCGCGCAGGTGGAAGGTGTACGTCAGGCCATCATCGGAAATGTCCCACTTGGTCGCCAGACCAGGAATCACGGCGGTGCCGCCGCGCTCAAACTGGGTCAGACGGTTGAACATGGTTTCAGCTGAGGCGTCGAAGTCGGTTCCGGTGGTGTACTGGCCCGGGTCGAAACCGGCCGGGCTGCCTTCGGAGCAGAACACCAGGTTAGTCGCAGCGGATGCGAAAGGTGCGGAGGCTAACAAGCCTGCGCCGACTAGAAACGGAATGACCGCGTGTTTAAGCATGTTGGCCTCATGATTTGTTGTCATTTTTTAGTTGTGAGGTACGACCTCGTGAGTCGTGCCTGCGGATACTTATGCAGGGGCCATACCCATTGCAAGATCCAGAGTGTGAGCGAGCGTTAAACGGTGGCACGTACGTACCTTAATGTCGCATCTGTATAACTTTTGACGCATTTGACCGTTTGCGCGTGGTTTTTACGGTGCAAACGAAGCCCCAAAACGGTGCGCCGGTCACGTTGTGCGCGCCGCGTTGGGGCTTGGTGTTACTTATTTATACCCACACCGTAGAAGGGGGTTAGACCGAACGGGCTGATCCGGAAGTCAGTAACTTCCTTGCGCAGTGGCTGGAACACCGTGGAGTTGGCGATCGGGGTGATCGGCACCTGCTGTTTAAGAATCAACTGGGCCTGTTGATACAGTTTTACCCGCTGCGTCTTGTCGGTGGAGACTTTGGCCTGCTGCACCAGCTTGTCGTAGGCCGGGTCGCACCATTTGGCGTAGTTGCTGCCTTTCACCGCCGCGCAGCTGTAGAGCACGCCGAGCCAGTCGTCGGGGTCACCGTTGTCACCGGTCCAACCATAGATCATCGCGTCGTGTTCGCCATTTTTTGCACGCTTGATGTACTCGCCCCATTCATAGCTGACGATGTTGGCCTTGATACCGATTTTCTCCCAGTCCTGCTGGATCATCTGCGCTGACATCCGCGCATTCGGGTTCGAGGCGCGCTGCACCGTCATTGCCCAGAGGTTGATGGTTGTACCCGGTGCAACCCCTGCTTCTTTAAGTAGCACCCGCGCTTTGACTGGATCGTAAGGGGCGTCCTTGATATTCGGGTCATATGACCATTGCGCCGGCGGCAACGCGTTTTGCGCCAGCTGGCCGGCACTCTGGTAGACGGCTTTGATGATCGCCGGTTTGTCGATGGCCATGTCCAGCGCCTGCCGCACTTTGAGCTGGTCGAGGGGGGCGTGGGTGGTGTTGTAGGCGAGGAAGCCGAGGTTGAATCCAGCTTGCTTGAGCACGCGCAGGTTCGGGTCTTTTTCCATCACTTCGATGTCGGCCGGGCGTGGATAGCCGCTGACCTGGCATTCGCCGGCCTTGAGTTTTTGCAGGCGTACGGCGGCGTCCGGGGTGATCGAGAAGATCAGGTTGTCGATCTTCACGTCTTCGGGTTTCCAGTAGGCCTGGTTGGCGGTGTAGCGGATTTGTGAATCCTTCTGGTAGCGCTTGAACACGAACGGGCCGGTGCCGATGGGTTTCTGGTTGAGGTCGGCGGCTTTGCCTTCCTTCAGCAGTTGGGCGGCGTATTCGGCCGATTGCACCGAGGCGAAGCTCATGGCGAGGTTTTGCACGAACGCGGCGTCGACGTTGTTGAGGTTGAAGCGCACGGTCTGGTCATCGAGTTTTTCGACCGATTTGATTGTGGTGTTCAGGCCCATGTCGGTGAAGTACGGGGATTCGGCCGGGTAGGCCTTGCGGAAGGCGTTGTCCGGGTCGAGCAGGCGCTGGAAGGTGAAGAGGACGTCGTCGGCGTTGAAGTCGCGGGTGGGTTTGAAGTAGTCGGTGGTGTGGAATTTTACGTTTTGGCGCAGGTGGAAGGTGTATTGCAGGCCGTCCGGGGAGACGTCCCATTTTGTTGCCAGGCCGGGTTCGATGTCGGTGCCGCCGCGCTGGAATTGGGTGAGGCGGTTGAAGACGGTTTCGGCGGAGGCATCGAAGTCGGTGCCGCTGGTGTATTGGCTGGGGTCGAAGCCGGCCGGGCTGGCTTCGGAGCAGTAGACCAGGGTTGTGGCGGCGTTTGCCAGCGGGGCGGTTGTGGCCAGGGCCAGGGAGATCAGGAGCGGTTTTAGGGTGGATCTTGGCATGGAGTCCCCGGGGAGATTGGAGGTGGTGGTTTTTTTAGGGTAGCGGGGATTTGAGGGGCTTCGGAAATATCGTTTTTCCTGTTGGAGTGTCTATCTCGGTATATGTAGGGGCTTTTTCGGGTACATATCCGTTGCTGCGGTAACGGCCGCTTAGGGTTCCGCCCTTACGGCGGGTCACTTTTTCCAGACGCCCGGAATGCCGGCCCAGAAAAAAGTAACCAAAAAGGCTTGCTCCTACGTGCGGCCCGCTCGCTAAAGCTCGGGGTTCCTTCGCTCCGGGATCGATCCGGGGGGCAGCGCCTACGGTTTGCTTCGCTGCACCTCCTCTCGCTGTGTTTGGCTGCGCCAAACGGTCGCTGCGCTCCCGCCCCCGGATCAATCCCTCCACTCAGCCTTCCGACGTCGCCTGTGGATCAAGATCAAGAGCTGCAGCCGAGCTTGCGCTCATCCTGCGAGTGGTGCGGCTGCGCCGCGAGTTTCATGTAGGAGCTGCCGCAGGCTGCGATCTTTTGATTTTGCTTTTGTAGGAGCAAAGCTTGCTCGCGAAGACGGTCTGACAGCCAACCCAATATTGGCACTTACCTCTGTAGGAGCTGCCGCAGGCTGCGATCTTTTGATTTTGCTTCTGGTGTTGAATGATCAACGTCAAAAGATCGCAGCCTTCGGCAGCTCCTACAGGGGTGGGGTGTTTAAAAGTGTTGTGAAATTGGGGAACCTTCCCACAAGGTTTTCAGGTTGTCCGTCGGACGTGGGCTCTCTAGGCTCTGGGTGTCGCTGAATGATCAGCGGACGGGTGTGAGAACCCGGGAAAAATTAGTGATTCGGTTCCCGTATCCGCATAATTGCCGCCAGCTTATTCGCTGTCTGCAAATGCGCTATGGCGGCTGTGTGCGGGCAGACTTCGGTCTGGCCGGTTTCCTATTTTTCCGGTTTCTCACCCCGCACATAGCTGCCACCCACTTCGCCGCGTGAGAAACGGCAAGGGATGGCCCTCATTTGCAAAAATAGGGTTTCCAATGAATAAGCCAGTTCCCGATCCACCCCTCGAATCCACAACCCCGCTCGAAGACGCCATCCGCGCCGACGATCAGATCAAAAACCGCGAAGCGATAAAACGCGCCCTCGACTTCTACCTCAGCCCCGAACCCAGTAAACCGCGTCTGCCCAGCACGATGTTCCTTGTCCATCCGAACATCGACACGGAAAGTCTGCTTGCGCATGCCTGCGAATCACTCGCTTCGGCGAATGTCATGGCAGGCGATTTCGCTGATCAGCTCGGCCGCCCGCAACGCAGCACGGCGCTGGCGATTCAGCAGATTGTGATGCTGGCGGAGCTTGCCGTGAACCGGGCGCTGGATCGGGTGGATCCGCAGACCTGATTGGTCGGGATACCTCGTTATCGTTCATCGCGGGCAAGCCCGCTCCCACAGGGTTGTATGCAATTTTCAAAACACTACAGAACCTGTGGGAGCTGGCTTGCCAGCGATGGCGGCAAATCATTCCCCCCAAAATTCGGGCACAAAAAAACCGGCGACCATTCACTGATCGCCGGTCTTTCATTCAGCCCACATCAAATCACTGCATCAACACTTCAATCGAGCCATCAGCCGTCATGCTCACCTGGCTGGTGCCCGCTTCGACTTCCGGCGTCACTGGCGCCGAATCCATCGCCGCCGCTTTCATCATCGGTGCGCGCAGGTACGGTTGTGGGTAACCGTTGCTGTTGAGGTTCAGGTTGACGATTTTGTAGCCCTTGCCGCCCAGGGCGTCGGTGGCCAGTTGGGCGCGGGCCTTGAAGGCGCTGACAGCTTCTTTCAGCAGTTGGTCTTCACTGGTTTTGCGGGTCGCGTCGGCGATGGCGAAGTCCATGCCACCCATTTTCAGGTCACCCAACAGTTCGCCAGTGAGTTTGGACAGGGCGGCGAAGTCGGAGCTTTCCAGGCGCAATTCGGCGCGCTCGCGCCAGCCGGTGATCTTCTGGCCCTTGGTGTCGTAGATCGGGTAGCTGTTGCGGCTGCCCTGGCGCAGGGTGATGTCTTTGACTTGCTTGGCCTGGGCCAGGGCCTTGTTCATGGTGGTGCTGACGTCGGCGGCGAGTTTGGCCGGGTCGGTGTTTTGTTCTTCGGTGTAGAGGGTGACGATCATCTGGTCGCGGGCGACTTCCGTGCTGACTTCGGCGCGCAGGGAGATCTGATTGTAGTGCAGCTCATCGGCGGCCAGCGCCGGAAGGCTGGCGACGCTGCCGACGGTCAGGGCGAGAAGGGCGGCGCTGCGGCGAAATGTGTGCATGAAAGCTCCTTGATGAGGGCGCAGGTGATGGTTCGGGGGCCTGCGTGAAACCATCAGACTCTAGCTTTTATGATCCGGTTCGCCCAGTTACAACTTCTATACAGATACCCCGGCTCACCGCTGATCCCAAGTCGAGAAAGTTTTTGTGGCGAGGGGATTTATCCCCGTTCGGCTGCGCAGCAGTCGCAAATCCGGCTGACGCGGTATGTCTGGTTAAATGAGGTCGCATGATTTGGGGCGGCTCCGCCACCCAGCGGGGATAAATCCCCTCGCCACAATTGATCTCCGGTAGCCCCGGAATTTTTTTCAACTCAGATGAAATCTCCATCGTCGCCATGTGGTCGTTTGCCGCACTTTCGCCTCTGAAGGGCGCGGCTTGGTTATACTCCGTGCGATCCGCCTGGAGCGCTCATCAGGAGAGCTCATGCTCGCCCCCGTACAACTGACTTCCGCCACTCGCCAGAACCTCTGGCGGCTGACTTTCATCCGCACGCTGGTGCTCGCCGCGCAGGCAGGTTCCGTAGGCCTGGCCTACTGGCTGCAGCTGTTGCCGTTGCCGTGGGTGCAACTGGCGATGACCCTTGGCTGTTCGATTCTGCTCTGTGTGTTCACTGCCGTGCGCTTGCGCACCTCGTGGCCGGTGACCGAGCTTGAATACGCCCTGCAACTGGCCTGCGACCTGGTGATCCACAGTGCGCTGCTGTATTTCTCCGGCGGCTCGACCAACCCATTCGTTTCCTATTATCTGGTGCCGCTGACCATCGCCGCCGTGACGCTGCCGTGGCGTTATTCGGTGATCCTGTCGGGCATCGCGCTGGCGCTGTACACGGTGATGCTGACGCGTTTCTATCCGTTGGAAACCTTGCCGGTGGCCCGCGAGAACCTGCAGATCTACGGCATGTGGCTGAGCTTTGCGCTGGCCGCTGCGGTGATCACGTTCTTCGCCGCGCGCATGGCCGAAGAGCTGCGCCGTCAGGAAGAGTTACGCGCGATCCGCCGCGAAGAAGGTCTGCGCGATCAGCAATTGCTGGCCGTCGCCACCCAGGCTGCTGGCGCTGCGCATGAACTCGGTACACCGCTGGCGACCATGAGCGTGTTGCTCAAGGAGATGCAGCAGGATCATCCCGACCCGCTGTTGCAGGACGATCTGAAGGTGCTGCAGGACCAGGTCAAACTGTGCAAGGAAACCTTGCAGCAATTGGTCCGCGCCGCCGAAGCCAATCGACGTCTGGCCGTCGAGATGCAGGACGTCACCGACTGGCTCGATGAAGCACTCAACCGCTGGCACTTGATGCGCCCGGAAGCCAGTTATCGCTTCCACCGTCTCGGCCAAGGCACTGTGCCGCGCATGGCGCCGCCGCCGGATCTGACTCAGGCGCTGTTGAATCTGCTCAACAACGCCGCCGATGCCTGCCCGGAAAATCTCAAAGTGACCCTGGACTGGGACGCGGAAACCGTGACCATCAGTATTCGTGACCACGGTGCCGGTGTGCCGCTGGCCATCGCCGAGCAGATCGGCAAACCATTTTTTACCACCAAGGGCAAAGGTTTCGGCCTGGGCCTGTTTTTGAGCAAGGCCAGCGTGACACGCGCCGGCGGCTCAGTGAAACTCTATAGTCATGAGGAAGGCGGCACGCTCACCGAGCTGCGCCTGCCCCATGGCGCCCGAGGAGACCAACATGAGTGACGAAATCCAAGTCGAAGGCGAAGAACTGCCGCATTTGCTGCTGGTCGACGACGACGCAACGTTCACCCGAGTGATGGCGCGCGCCATGGCTCGTCGTGGCTTTCGCGTCAGCACCGCAGGTTCGGCCGAAGAAGGCCTGACCATCGCCCAGGCCGATCTGCCTGATTACGCTGCGCTCGACCTGAAAATGGACGGCGACTCCGGTCTGGTGCTGCTGCCCAAGCTGCTGGAGCTGGACCCGGAAATGCGCGTGGTGATCCTCACCGGTTATTCGAGCATTGCCACCGCCGTCGAGGCGATCAAGCGCGGTGCCTGCAACTACCTGTGCAAACCAGCCGACGCCGACGACGTACTGGCCGCGCTGCTCTCCGAGCACGCTGACCTGGACAGTCTGGTGCCGGAAAACCCGATGTCGGTCGATCGCCTGCAGTGGGAGCACATTCAGCGCGTACTCACCGAACACGAAGGCAACATCTCCGCCACTGCCCGCGCCCTGGGCATGCACCGCCGTACCCTGCAGCGCAAACTGCAGAAGCGCCCGGTTCGTCGCTGAGAGATTTTTGGCAAGATCGAGTAGGACTGAATAAATAGGCGCTACCCGACAGCTCGGGTAGCGCCCTGGATTCAACTTACAACGGTAAAGAACGTTTTTGGCGAAGTGAGATCGGTGTCGTGCAGAGTCGCGTTGCATTGCGCGTAGAGATCCAGCCCTAACCAACTTTCCACGGTCGGCTTTGAAACTGTGAGAATGAACTCATTCGGTTTACCGGGTTTCTGTTCGATTTTGGGTTCGGAGGCCTCACCAATCCAGGCATTTCCGATGTGAACTTCGGGATTGTCGGACCAGAATCTGAACTTGGCTCCCGATGCGCCGAGCTTACTGATAGACAGTTTGCCATTCTCAATGGATTCGCTGGCTGGAGCATTGAGTGGATTTTTTGTCTCAGTCATGATCAATTCCTTTCGATGTCAGGGGGGCTGCTCTGTTCTCCTGATCACAGCGAAGTCGCTCGCAGGAGGCTAATGCAGTTGATCAGCCAGAATCTCCCCACTCTACTGTCAACTCTGACAGTCGTGACGAACGGTATGGGCATTGTCTGCACGGCCAAAACTCCTCCGATTCTGAACATTCCCTGAATGAGCCTGTCCCACCCTCGCGATAAAACGCACCGATCTACTATGATCGGTGCGTGTCTGTTCTTTTCTATATCGAGCCTTATCCATGAATCAGAACGCTGAATATTCCGCGGTCAACGATGTTGTGCGCGGGCAGTTTTTTCGCAAGGTGTGGGCGATCATCACGCCGTACTGGCGCAGTGAAGAGAAGGGCAAGGCCTGGACGCTGCTGATTGCGGTGATCGCACTCTCGCTGCTGAGCGTGGGCATCTCGGTGTGGTTCAACACCTGGTACAAGGATTTCTACAACGCACTGCAAAAGAAGGATGAGGCGGCGTTCTGGCGTTTGATTCTGTATTTTTGCGGCATTGCGGCCGTGGCGATTGTTGGTGCCGTGTACAGGCTGTATCTGACCCAGATGCTGACGATTCGCTGGCGGGCGTGGCTCACTGAAAAGCATTTTTCCCGTTGGCTTGCCGACAAGAATTACTACCAGCTGGAGCAGGGCGGTTACACCGATAACCCGGACCAGCGGATTTCCGAAGACCTCAACAAATTCACCGCCACCACCTTGAGCCTGGGTATTGGCTTGCTGAGCAATGTCGTCAGTCTGGTGTCTTTTTCGATCATCCTCTGGGGCGTATCGGGCAGCATCGAGGTGTTCGGGGTAACGATTCCCGGCTACATGTTCTGGTGTGTGCTGATTTATGCAGGGGTGGGTAGTTGGCTGACGCATTTGATCGGTCGGCGCCTGATCGGCCTGAACAACAGACAACAACGTTTCGAAGCTGACCTGCGTTTCTCCATGGTGCGAATTCGTGAGAATGCCGAGAGCATCGCGTTGTACAACGGCGAGCCGAACGAGAACCGCCGCCTGAGCAGCCGTTTCGGTCTGGTCTGGCACAACTTCTGGGACATCATGAAAGTGTCCAAGCGACTGACCTTCTTTACCGCCGGCTACAGCCAGGCAGCCGTGATCTTCCCGTTTATCGTTGCGGCACCGCGGTACTTCACCGGCAAGATCGAACTCGGTGAACTGATGCAGATCAGCTCCGCATTCGGCAACGTTCAGGAGAGTTTCAGCTGGTTCATCAGCGCCTATCAAGAGCTGGCCTCGTGGCGCGCCACCTGCGATCGTCTGCTGAGTTTCCGTCAGGCGATGACCGACAACGAGCAGCGCGTGCCGGCCATCGATGTGCAGAATCAGGGCAGTGAATTGAAGGTGCACAACCTTGGCCTCGACCTGGCCGACGGCCGTCATCTGTTGACCAGCGCCGACATGACCGTCGAGCCGGGTGAGCGTGTCATGCTCAGTGGTCGTTCCGGCAGTGGCAAGTCAACCCTGCTGCGGGCGATGGGACATCTATGGCCAGCGGGGCACGGCAATATTCGTTTGCCGGCGGCGCGTTATCTGTTTCTGCCGCAAAAACCGTATCTGCCTATCGGCACGTTGCGCGAGGCGTTGAGTTATCCACAACCCGGCGATACCTATGCACCGGAGCGTTATGCCCAGGTGCTGGAAATCTGCCGTCTGCCGCATCTGGTCAAGCGTCTGGATGAAGCCAATCACTGGCAGCGCATGCTCTCGCCGGGTGAGCAACAGCGCTTGGCTTTCGCCCGCGCCATGCTTTATGCGCCGCAATGGCTATACATGGACGAAGCCACGTCGGCGATGGATGAGGAAGACGAGGCGACCCTGTATCAGGCGCTGATCGATCAGTTGCCGGGCCTGAGCATTGTCAGCGTAGGCCATCGCAGCAGTTTGAAACGATTTCATCCAAGGCATGTCCGTATCGAGAACGGCCACTTGATAGAGCAAACCGTGACCGCCTGACGCCATGGATCCCTTGTAGGAGCTGCCGAAGGCTGCGATCTTTTGATTCTAAAAGGTCAAGATCAAAAGATCGCA
>NZ_RWIL01000159.1:0-32411 GCF_009764635.1 Pseudomonas sp. PB103
GTGGTCTGGAGCTTCCAGCGTCAGCTGGACCCGAATCACCCGTGGCACAAACTGTCGAGCGTAGGCTTCCCGTACTTTGAAAGCATGGGCTTCAAGGAACTGCTCAAAAGCGTCGAAAAAGTCGACGTGACCGGTGGAGTTCCTCAGGCAATGCCCAAAACCTTGAAAACAAATGCGTATTCGAGCGCTACGTCACGTAATCCCTGATAACGCCCGCTCATCCCGCCGTGGCCGGCCCCCAGTTCGGTCTTGAGCAGCAGCAGATTGTCGTCGGTTTTGGTCGCGCGTAACTTCGCCACCCATTTGGCCGCTTCCCAGTACTGCACGCGGCTGTCGTTGTAGCCGGCGATTACCAGCGTCGCAGGATAATTCTGCGCACCGACGTTTTCGTACGGCGCGTAAGCCTTGACCCGCTCGTAAACGTCCGGCTCTTCAGGGTTGCCCCACTCGTCGTATTCGGTGACGGTCAGTGGTAACTCCGGGTCGAGCATGGTGTTGAGCACGTCGACGAACGGCACTTCGGCAATCGCCACACCGAACAGATCCGGACGCTGGTTGAGCACCGCCCCGATCAGCAAGCCACCGGCGCTGCCGCCGCTGATCGCCAGTTTCTCGGCAGTGGTGATGCCGTTGAGGATCAAAAATTCGGCGCAGGCGATGAAATCGCTGAAGGTGTTGTGCTTGTGTTCCTGCTTGCCAGCGCGATACCAGGCCTCGCCCAGCTCACCGCCGCCACGCACGTGGGCGATGGCAAAGGCCATGCCGCGATCCAAAAGGCTCAGTCGCGCGTGGGAGAACCACGGATCGAGGCTCGAACCGTAAGCGCCATAACCGTACAGATACAGCGGCACGGCCTTGCCGACCATTTCGCGTTTCATCACCAGGCTGATCGGCACCAGCGTGCCGTCCGGCGCCGACGCCCACAGGCGCTGGCTGACGTAGGCGTCGGCGTCGAACGGGCCGAGCACCGGGGTTTCCTTGAGGACGGCTTGTTCGCCGCTCGCCAGCAACAACTGGCGCACTTGCGCCGGGCGATTCAAGGCCTCGTAGCGCAGACGAATGCGGTCGCTTTCAAACTCCAGGCTGTTTTGCACATACAGGCTGTAGGCCGCGTCCGGTAATTGCACGCGATAAGGCGCCAGGCCTTGTGGGTGAACTTCGATGATCGGCAGGCCGCCTTCACGCAGGCTCAGGGTCATCGCCTCGGTGTTGAGGCTGACGCCGTCGAGCATCACCGTGTCGCTGTGCGGGATCAGGTTCTGCCACTCGGCTTCGGTCGGTGCGGTGCCGGTGTCCGGTGCCTGATACAGGGCGTAGTTGATGCCGTCGCGGTTGGTGCGGATAAACCATGTCCATACGCCATCGAGCAGGCCGTGATCGACGTCGTATTCGTGATCTTCGACCCGTGGCGCCAGGCAGGTGAACGGCAGGTGCGGCTGATTGGCATCGAGCACCCAGACTTCGCTGGTGGTCTTGCTGCCCAGCGACAGCAGCAATTGCTGTTCGGAGCTTGCGCGGTAGCAATGCAGGAAGAAACGCCCGTCCGCCTCGTGGAAGACCTCTTCAGCGGCAGTGCCATCGAGACGGTAACGCAACAGTTTGTGCGGCCGGTGGGTGTCGTCGAGCACGCCGAAGAACAGCGTCAGGCTGTCGTTGGCCCAGGTCATGCTGCCGTCGCAGTCTTCAAATTCCAGCTCGCTGACTTTGTCGTTGGACAGTTCCTTGACGAACAGCGTGTAAATCTCATCGCCCGTGGCGTCGACGCTGTAGGCCAGACGCTGGTGGTCGGGGCTGATGCTGAAGGCACCCAGCGAGAAAAAACCGCCATTGGCCAGTTCATTCGGGTCGAGCAGCAGTTGTTCGCGGCTTTCGTCGAGGGTCAGGCTGTCGTCTGCCGGGCGCGGGCAGCGATAGTGCCGGGCGTATTCGTCACCCGCCGTGGTGCGCGTGTAATACAGGTAGGGGCCCCACGGCGAGGGCAGGGACAGGTCGGTTTCCAGAATCCGCCCCTTGATCTCTTCGAATAGAGATTCGCGCAACTCGGCCTGATCGGCGGTCTGTGCCTCTTGGTAAGCGTTTTCGGCCTTGAGGTAATCGAGCACCGCGTCGGTGTCGCGTTCCTGCAGCCAGGCATACGGGTCGGCACCGGGCGCCTTGTGGGCAATCGGGGCACTGATGGCATTGGCGGATTGGGGCATGGAAGGCTCTCGAACAATGTACGGAATAGGGGTTTTTCGCAGCGCTTGAAACCGCCGCAGACCCTGTAGGAGTGAGCCTGCTCGCGATAAGGCCGGCACATTCAACATCAATGTTGTCAGGCTGTCCGTCATCGCGAGCAGGCTCACTCCTACAGGTCGCATGTCTATTGGGACAAGCCGGATGGGCGAAAAGTCGTTACTATAAGCGCCTCTTTGCCTGCCTTGCCATGGACACCATGACCGAGAACGACTATCTGATCGCCTGGGGCCTTTACGCCTTTGCCGCTGTGGGCTGCCTGTTGGTATGGATGCGCCTGACTACGTGGATGTGGCGCTGGCTGCGCGAACCGCTGCGCGTGTTGATGGCGGTGTTGCTGTTCAGTCCGACCATCATTGACCCGGTCAAGGAAAAGGTTGCGCCGGCCATCGCCATCACCGCGCTCGACCTGGCCTTCAAGGTCGGCAACAACGCCTGGCGTGCAGTCTCCGATCTGTTCATGTACGGCATGATCGCTTTCGGCATCTACCTGATCTTCGTGCTGATCCGCTTCCCGATCGAACGTGCTTCCAAGGCTCGCCGCGAACAGGCCGAAGCGGCCAAAGCCGCCGCCCGTGCCGATGACCGCGACGACGATCAACCGTTCGGCGCTGCCGGTGATGACCGCTACGGCCGGCCACCGGTCCCGAACAATCCGCAGCGCATGCGGGTCGAGCCGCGTCTGTAATCCCGAGAGTCCGCACATGTGTGAATTACTGGGCATGAGTGCCAACGTGCCGACCGATATTGTGTTCAGCTTCACCGGCCTGATGCAGCGCGGCGGGCGTACCGGCCCGCACCGCGATGGCTGGGGCATCGCCTTCTATGAGGGCCGTGGCTTGCGCCTGTTCCAGGACCCGGCAGCGAGTTGCGAATCGGAAGTCGCCAATCTGGTGCAGCGTTATCCGATCAAAAGCGAAGTGGTCATCGGCCACATCCGCCAGGCCAACGTCGGCAAGGTCTGCCTGTCCAACACCCACCCGTTCGTCCGCGAGCTGTGGGGGCGCAACTGGTGCTTCGCGCACAACGGCCAGCTCGCCGACTTCACGCCGATCAAAAGTTTCTACCGCCCGGTCGGCGATACCGACAGCGAGGCGGCGTTCTGCGATTTGCTCAACCGCGTACGTGCAGCTTTTCCGGAGCCGGTCGATATAGAAGCGCTGCTGCCGGATCTGGTCGCTGCCTGTGCCGAATACCGCAGCAAAGGCGTATTCAACTGCCTGCTCAGTGATGGCGACTGGCTGTTCTGCTATTGCTCGACCAAACTCGCACAGATCACCCGGCGCGCACCGTTCGGCCCGGCGCGGCTGAAGGATGTCGACGTGATTGTCGATTTCCAGGCCGAAACCACGCCCAACGACGTAGTGACGGTGATTGCCACCGAACCGTTGACCGAAAACGAAACCTGGACCCGCTACGAACCGGGCCAATGGAGCCTGTGGCGACGCGGCGAATGCGTCAGCCAG
Organism: Pseudomonas sp. PB103; assembly: GCF_009764635.1. Classification (NCBI taxonomy): domain Bacteria; kingdom Pseudomonadati; phylum Pseudomonadota; class Gammaproteobacteria; order Pseudomonadales; family Pseudomonadaceae; genus Pseudomonas; species Pseudomonas sp. PB103. Next base: position 3,702 of record NZ_RWIL01000159.1, read on the forward strand.
GGCAAGACCGAATAAGGATCTATCCCCGATGTTGCTCAGTTATGTACGGCTGGTGTTGTTTGCGGCGGGCCTGTTGATCGGTGTCCAGGTGCCGGGATTTATCAACGATTACGCGAAACGCGTCGAAGCACATCTGATCGAGGCGCAGACCGGTTTGCGCGGTTTCCAGGGCACCGCCGAGCAGTTCTTCAAGGGCGACATACAAGCGCTGGTTGCGCATTATCGCGCCAGCGAAGACCCGGTGTTTCGCAGCGATGCCGACAGCCTGAGCACCTTGCTTGATCGTCAGCTCGCGCTGGATAAACAGTTCCAGGCGATGCAGGGCCCTTGGTACATCCGCTTCCTGCAAGTGGTGCTGGCGGCTGATCCGGACATTCGCAAGGAAACCTGGAACGGCTACAGCTACCAGATTCTGCTGACCCCGGAAGCAATGATCTGGGGCATGAGCGGGGCGTTGCTGCTGTCCTTCGGCATTGAGTGCCTGTTCCGCCTGATCGACTGGGTGGTGCTCGGTGGCCGCCGCTTGCGCCAGAGCCGCCCGATCGAAGACCGCGACGTGCGCGGTCTCTGATCACCAATTTTGTGGCTAAAGGGATTTTGTGGCGAGGGGATTTATCCCCGATGGGCTGCGAAGCAGCCCCAAAACCATGAGACTCGGTGTTTCAGAAAGACCGCGATGGTTGGATTACGACTGCTGCGCAGCCGGTCGGGGATAAATCCCCTCACCACAAAGGTGTGTTCAGACAGTGAGGGTGATGTAGTCCTTGCCGACCTTCTGCGCATACCCCGCCAGCACCTGCTGACACAACGTCACAATCTCCTCGACCCACTCAACCCCCACTCGCCACGACACCACCACCTGCAAGTCCGGCGGCCGCTGATCAATGGCCAGTAAGGTCAGTTCCCCCCGCGCCAATTCCTCCGCTACCAGCACCGGCGGCAGCACGCCAATACCAAAACCATCGCGCAACAACCGTGTGATCGCCGACACTGAATTCACGCAGTTCAAGCGCGGTGCCAGCACCCCGTTCGCCTGCATCAACGCCACAAGGTCTTGATGCGGCCGGGAGTTTTTCGAGTAGGTGATAATCCGCTCCTGCGCCAATTCAGCGAGGTCGGCGTAATCGCGGTTGTAGATCGAATTACTGGCGACGATCCAGCCCAGCGGATGGCTGGCCAGTTCCAGACTGCGCACACTTTCGTGGCGCACCAGATCGGTTTGCAGAATCAGATCAAGAAAGCCTTTTTGCAGCTGATCGCAGAGGTTCAGCGAGGTATCCGCCACCAGTTCGATTTCCACCCGTGGATACAGATCGGTCATCTGCGCCACCAACGGGCTCAGCCAAGTGTGGATCACCGTGTCCATCACGCCGATGCGCACGCGGCCGACCTTGCTTGAGCGGGTTTCGATCGACTGCTTGAGTGCCGACATGGTGTCGAGCATCTGCTCGGCATATTCCAGCACTTTCAGTCCTTCGGGCGTCAGGCTGACACCGCGCGAATCGCGCAGAAACAGCTTCACCCCCAGCTCGCCCTCCAGCACCGCAATGCGGCTGGAAATCGACGCCTGGGTGGTGAACAACTTGTCGGCCGTCAGGCGAAAACTCTTCAGACGAGCGACCCAGACAAAGGTCTCGAGAAACTTCAGGTTCATGGGCAAGGCTCGGGTGACAAATTTTTCTTATGCCTAAGGCGGGTTTTTATTCGTTGGACGCAGCAGGGCCGCGCGACGAAAAATCGACGCATCCGGTCCCCACGATAGGCGTCGTCGGGGCTGCGAACAAGACCAATAAAAAACCTGCGGAGATAAGCCATGAGTGCTCCCGACACCCTAGAAGCATCCTCGGCACCGGCGCGTCCGGGGCCGTTCGACTGGTATCGCAACATCAACCAGCAGGAGCGCCGCACGTTCTGGAGCTGCAAGATCGGCTACGGTCTGGACGGCATGGACACGCAGATGCTCAGCTTCGTCGTGCCGACGCTGATTGCGATGTGGGGCATCACCACCGGCGAGGCCGGGCTGATTCATACCAGCACGCTGATTGCTTCAGCGATTGGCGGTTGGGTCGCCGGGATTCTTTCTGACCGCATCGGTCGCGTGCGCACCCTGCAACTGACGGTGCTGTGGTTCGCCTTCTTCACCTTCCTCTGCGGCTTCGCGCAAAACTACGAACAACTGCTGATCGCCCGCACCTTGATGGGCTTCGGTTTCGGCGGTGAATGGACGGCTGGCGCGGTGCTGATCGGTGAGGTGATCCGCGCCAAGGATCGCGGCAAAGCGGTGGGCATGGTGCAATCCGGTTGGGCGCTGGGTTGGGGGCTGACGGCGATTCTGTATGCGCTGCTGTTCTCGGTGCTGCCGCCGGAAGACGCCTGGCGCGCGCTGTTCATCCTCGGCATCGTGCCAGCGATTTTCGTGATTTTCGTCCGTCGTCTGGTCAAGGATCCGGAGATCTATCGCGAGGCCAAGGCCCGGCAAACGCCAGAGAACCAATCGAAGTTCTACGAGATCTTCGCGCCCGGCATGCTCTTCACCACGTTCCGCGCTTCGTTGCTGACCACCGGTGCGCTCGGCGGTTATTACGCCATCACTTCGTGGCTGCCGACCTTCCTCAAGAACGAACGCGGCTTGAGCGTACTCGGCACCGGCGGCTATCTGGCGATGGTGATTGTCGGCTCTTACGTTGGCTACGTGATCAGCGCTTACCTCACCGATCTGCTCGGCCGCAAAAAGAATTTCATCCTGTTCGCGGTCGGCTCGTTCACCATCGTTCTGCTCTATACGCAATTGCCGGTGAGTAATGGCGTGATGCTGTGGCTGGGCTTTCCGCTGGGCTTCTTTGCCTCGGGGATCTTCAGCGGCATGGGCGCGTTTCTCACTGAGTTGTTTCCAACACGGATTCGCGGTTCGGGGCAGGGCTTTTGCTACAACATCGGTCGTGCGCTGGCAGCATTGTTTCCGCTGCTGATCGGTTTGCTTAGCCAGACCGTGCCATTGAGCGTCGGTATTGGTGCCTTTGCTGCAGTGTCTTACGGCGTAGTGATTATCGCGGCGTTGAGCCTGCCGGAAACCCGTGGCAAGCAACTCGATACGCAGTAACTGATAACCTGCGAAACAAATTCCTACAGATAAAAAGACAAGACGCTACAGGAGTGTTCACCGTGAGCCGCCTGCTATTGAATTGCGACATTGGCGAGAGCTTCGGCAGCTGGACCATGGGTCTGGATGCCGAGGTCATGCCCTTCATCGATTGCGCCAACGTCGCTTGCGGCTTCCATGCCGGCGACCCGAGCATCATGCGCAAGACCGTCAGCCTGGCGTTGAGCCACGGGGTCAAGATTGGCGCACATCCGGCTTATCAGGATCTGGTCGGCTTCGGCCGCCGTTCCATGGCGTATTCGGCGCAAGAGCTGCAAGACATTTTGCATTACCAGATCGGCGCCCTCGACGGCATTTGCAAAGCGCAGGGCGGGCGGGTCAGTTACGTCAAACCGCACGGCGCGATGTACAACGACATGATGGCCAACCCGGCACAACTGCGTGCGGTGATTCAGGCCGTAGCAGCTTACGATCGCAGTCTGCCGCTGATGTTGATGGCCACTCGCGACAATTCGGCCGCGCAGCAGATCGGCGATGAGTACGGCGTGACCCTGTGGTTCGAAGCCTTCGCCGACCGCGCCTATGACAGCACCGGCAAACTGGTTTCGCGACAACTGCCGGGTGCGGTGCATCACGAGCCTGAAAAAATCATCGCGCAAGCGCTGACCATCGCCCGTGGCGACAATCTCATCGCCAGCGATGGCAGCGCCTTGCGCCTGCATGCCAACACCCTCTGCGTACATGGCGACAACGCCAGTTCGGTGGCCGCCGTGCAGCGTATTCGCGAGGCCTTGAATCAGCAGGACGCGCAATGAACCCAAGGATTGAAGTGGTGGCACTGGATTGCCTGATGCTGCGCCTGTTCGATGAAATCGCTGAGGCCAACATGCCGTGGATGCTCGCTGCCAGTGAGCGTTTGCGTGCGGTGTTCGGCGATCAATTGATCGATCTGGTGCCGTCATACACGACGTTGATGGTGCATTACGATTTGACGGTTTTGAGCCCGAATCAGGCGCGGGCATTGATCGCTGAGGCGCTGATTGATCTGTCGCCGAATTCACGATCCGCCGGTCAATGTCATGTGCTGCCGGTGTGGTATGACTTGAGCGTCGGGCCTGAATTGAGCTTGCTGGCTGAGCGCAGTGGGCTGGCGCTGGAGGAGGTGATTCGTCGCCACAGCGGCCGCGAATATCAGGTGTTCGCCCTCGGTTTTGCGCCTGGCTTTGCCTTCATGGGGTTGGTGGAAGAAATCCTCGCAGCGCCACGCCTGAACACGCCGCGTAAGAAAGTCGCGGCTGGCAGCGTCGGTATTGCTGAGCGGCAAACTGCGGCCTATCCGGTCGTGTCCCCCGGTGGCTGGAACCTGATCGGTCGCACGCCGGCGAAACTGTTTGATCGCCATCGCGATGGCTACAGCCTGATGCAACCCGGCGACACCGTGCGTTTCGAGGCGGTCAGTCACGCCGAATTCATCCGACTGGGCGGCGACGACACGCCATTGGAGGCGCAGGCATGAGCCGACTGACGATTGAGGCGAGTACGCCGCTGTGCCTGTTGCAAGACGCCGGGCGGTTTGGCGTGCGGCATCTGGGCGTGACCCAGGGCGGCGCGGCGGATTGGTGCTCGATGAGCTGGGCCAACTGGCTGCTGGGCAATGGGCTGGATGTGGCGGTGATCGAAATCACCCTCGGCGGCTTTACCGTGTTGGCTGAAGAGGATTGCTTGCTGGCGCTGGCCGGGGCGGATCTCGGTGCGCAGATTGATGGTCAGCCGTTGGCGCCGTGGCGCAGTTTCAAGTTGGGCAAAGGACAAAAATTGCAGTTCACGCAGCCGTTGCTTGGCGCCCGGGCTTATCTGGCCGCGCCCGGCGGTTTCGAGGCGCCGAAGGTATTGGGCAGCAGTGCCACGGTGGTGCGCGAAGAGCTCGGTGGGCTTGATGGCATGGGCTTGTCGTTGGCCAAGGGTTCGGCGCTGAGTTATCACGGCGAATCGCTGTGGGTTCGCGAGGTGCCTGTGGATTTACGGCCGGATCTGAAATTGAATGCGCCGCTGGATCTGGTGCTCGGCGCACAGATCGGTCAGTTCAGCGGGCAGAGTCTGTTTGATGTGTTCAACAGTGCGTGGACGCTGGACAGCCGCGCGGATCGCATGGGCATTCGTTTGCTCGGCAAGGCGTTGGAATATCAGGGCCAGCCGATGATTTCCGAGGGGATTCCGTTGGGCGCGGTGCAGGTGCCGCCGGATGGCCAGCCGATTGTGTTGCTTAATGATCGGCAGACGATTGGTGGGTATCCGCGGTTGGGGGCATTGACGCCGTTGGCGTTGGCGCGGCTGGCGCAGTGTTTGCCAGGGACGCAGGTGCGGTTAAGGCCGGTGGTGCAAGACGTTGCGCACCGTGAGCATGTCGAGTATTTGCAGGGATTCAGAAATAGCTAAAAGCATCGCGGGCAAGCCCGCTCCCACAGTGTCCGAGTTGTACACGAAATTTATGTACACCACCGATACCTGTGGGAGCGGGCTTGCCCGCGATGGCGTCAGTACAGACGCAGCAGATCACTTGGACAAAAACCGCATCCCTTCTTCCAAACCGCGCAGCGTCAACGGATACATCTGATCCTCGATCAGATCGCGCACGATATTGGTCGACGAGGTATACCCCCAGGTATCTTTCGGATACGGGTTAATCCAGATGAGCTTCTTGTACTTCTCCATAAACCGCTGCATCCACACATAACCCGGCTCTTCGTTCCAGTGCTCGACACTGCCGCCGGCCTGGGTGATTTCATATGGCGCCATCGCCGCGTCACCAATGAAAATCACCTTATAGTCAGCGCCATACTTGTGCAGCAGATCCTGGGTCGAAGTGCGCTCGGAAGTGCGGCGCATGTTGTTCTTCCACACCGATTCGTAAACGAAGTTGTGGAAGTAGAAGTACTCCAGATGCTTGAACTCGGTCTTACAGGCCGAGAACAACTCCTCGCAGATTTTCACGTGGGCATCCATCGAGCCGCCGATATCGAACAGCAACAAAAGCTTCACCGTGTTGCGGCGCTCCGGGCGCATCTGGATATTCAGCAATCCGGCGTCGCGAGCGGTGTGGTCGATGGTGCCGTCGATATCAAGTTCTTCCGCCGCGCCCTGGCGAGCAAATTTACGCAGTCGACGCAGAGCGACTTTGATATTGCGCGTGCCCAGTTCCACCGAGTCATCAAGGTTCTTGTATTCGCGCTGATCCCAGACTTTTACCGCTTTGCCTTGGCGCTTGCCGGCATCGCCAACCCGAATGCCTTCCGGGTTGAAGCCGCCGGAGCCAAACGGGCTGGTGCCACCAGTGCCAATCCACTTGTTGCCACCGGCGTGACGTTCCTTCTGTTCTTCCAGACGCTTCTTGAATTCTTCGATCAGTTTGTCGAGACCGCCGAGGGACTGGATTTGCGCGCGTTCCTCGTCGCTCAGCGAGCGCTCGAACTCCTTGCGCAGCCACTCTTCGGGAATCAGCGCCTGTAAGTGATCGTCGAGCTTTTCGAGGCCATTGAAGTAGGCGCCGAACGCGCGGTCGAACTTGTCGAAATGGCGTTCGTCCTTCACCAGAATCGCCCGCGACAAGTAATAGAACTCGTCCATGTCGGCGAAGGTCACGCGCTGTTTCAGCGCGTTAATCAGGTCGAGCAGCTCGCGCACTGACACCGGCACCTTGGCGGCACGCATTTCATTGAACAGGTTGAGCAACATGGCATCAGCCTCTTAGCGAGAACCGCGACGGCTCATGAACGCCAGACGCTCAAGCAGTTGCACGTCTTGTTCGTTCTTCACCAAGGCACCGGCCAGCGGCGGAATGGCCTTGGTCGGATCGCGTTCGCGCAGCACGGCTTCGCCAATATTGTCGGCCATCAGCAGTTTCAGCCAGTCGACCAGTTCCGAGGTCGACGGCTTCTTCTTCAGGCCTGGCACTTTGCGCACATCGAAGAACACGTCCAGCGCTTCGCTGACCAGATCCTTTTTGATATCCGGGTAATGCACGTCGACGATTTTCTGCAGGGTCGGACGATCGGGGAAGGCGATGTAGTGGAAGAAGCAGCGGCGCAGAAAGGCGTCCGGCAGCTCTTTCTCGTTGTTGGAGGTAATGATGATGATCGGGCGCTTCTTGGCCTTGATGGTCTCGTCGATCTCGTAAACGTAGAACTCCATCTTGTCGAGTTCTTGCAGCAGGTCGTTGGGGAACTCGATGTCGGCCTTGTCGATTTCGTCGATCAGCAGAATGACCCGCTCTTCGGACTCGAAAGCCTCCCACAGCTTGCCTTTCTTCAGGTAGTTGCGCACGTCGTGGACTTTTTCAGTGCCCAGCTGCGAGTCGCGCAGACGGCTGACCGCATCGTACTCGTACAGGCCCTGATGGGCCTTGGTGGTGGACTTGATGTGCCAGGTAATCAGCTTGGCATTGAACGATTCGGCCAGTTGCTCGGCGAGCATGGTCTTGCCGGTGCCCGGCTCGCCCTTGACCAGCAGCGGCCGCTCCAGGGTGATGGCGGCGTTGACCGCCAGCTTCAGGTCATCGGTGGCGACGTAGGCCTGGGTGCCTTCGAACTTCATCTGCTAATCCTCGAACGGTAACGCCGACCTGAACGGGCAGGGCGGGGGCGAAATAATCGGATGCCCGACTATAACGCGCAGGCCGGTCGACTGTGAACGCAGACGGCTTATTCAGTCTCTGAATGGGGCGTCACATGTTGACTCACCTGTGGTGAGGGGATTTATCCCCGACGGGCTGCGAAGCAGCCCCTAATGTGAACAAACCTAACCCGCATCCGGTTTAGGCCGCTCATACCGCGCATTGAATGCCTGAACAAAACCATTACGCAAAATCTGCAAAAACGCTTCAAACGCGCTGATATTTTGCTGATGCACATTGCCGCTCAGCTCAACCTTTGTCGCGAACTGGTTTTTCGCCTGATTCTTCAGCACGGTTTCCGTGCCGCCGACCAGCGCTTCCCAGACGGAGCGGAAGATGCTTTTGTTCTTGTTTTCCACGTCCTGCTGCCAATTGAAGACTTCAACGTCACGTAGCAGCGGTTTGATGTAGCCGTTGACTTGCGCCTTTTTTGCTTTGGCTTCGATGACCACGTCACCGTGGCCGGCATTGAAATCGAACTTGCCGTAGGCCGAAGCGAAGTCGTTCATGCTTTTGAGTTCGATGTCTTTGGCACGCAGGCGGAATTCGAAGTCTTCGAAATTGCTCAGCGGATCGAAGGTGGCGGTGGTTTCCAGCGGCGCGTGGCCGAGTAGCAGGGCTTTGCCTTCGAAACGGGCGTCGCGTTTACCTTCCTTGTCGACCACGTTGGTCAGGTTGTAGATGCTCGCATTGACGTTGGTGGCATTCATGTTCACCGGCGGTTTGGAATTGAAGTTGCGGAAACTGATACGACCGTCGTTGATCTGCACTTCGTCGAGAGTGATTGGCAACAACTTGCCCAACTGCTCACGCCAGTCGGTGCCTTGACCGGTTTGGGAATTCTGTTTGTTGGCGCCACCGTCGACGAAGTTGATTTCAGGTTTGAAGAACTTCACTTGAGCGACGACGGCATGGTCGTACCACAGCGAGTGCCAACTGACTGAAAGGTCGATCAACGGCGCATTGACGAACGGTACCGGTACTTTGCCGTCGACTTTGACGATCTTCAGACCGTTGATTTTGTAGGCGCCGCGCCACCACGCCAGGTCAACGTCGGTGATCTGGCCCCGGTAATCGCCCATATTCGCCAGTTTGTCGTTCAGGTAGTCGCGCACCACGTAAGGCAGGGCGATGTGCAGTGCGATCAGCAGCACGACGATTCCCGCGAAAGTCCATAACGGCCAACTGTAACGACGTTTCATGGTGACAATTCCCGAACGATGTAAAGCGATTGACTACTGTGTGTTGCAGACGTTCGCCCCGACTGGACTGTGATGGGCAACAGGCATACCTTGGAGCGCTGAATTCAACGCTGCATAAGGACCCAGCCATGAGCCGTATTTTTGCCGACAACGCCCATTCCATCGGTAACACACCGCTGGTGCAGATCAACCGTATTGCGCCGCGTGGCGTGACCATTCTGGCCAAGATCGAGGGGCGCAACCCTGGTTATTCGGTCAAGTGCCGGATCGGCGCCAACATGATCTGGGACGCCGAAAGCAGCGGCAAACTCAAGCCGGGCATGACCATCGTCGAACCGACCTCTGGTAATACCGGTATCGGTCTGGCGTTTGTGGCCGCCGCTCGCGGTTACAAGTTGATGCTGACCATGCCGGCTTCCATGAGCATCGAGCGCCGCAAAGTGCTCAAGGCCCTGGGCGCCGAACTGGTGCTGACCGAGCCGGCCAAGGGCATGAAGGGCGCGATCGAGAAGGCCGCAGAAATCGTCGCCAGCGATGCCGAGAAATATTTCATGCCGGCGCAGTTCGATAACCCGGCCAACCCGGCCATTCATGAAAAAACCACCGGCCCGGAAATCTGGAACGACACCGACGGCGCTGTCGACGTCTTGGTGGCGGGTGTCGGCACCGGCGGAACCATTACTGGCGTTTCGCGGTATATCAAGAATACCCAGGGCAAACCGATTCTTTCCGTGGCCGTGGAGCCGGTGTCCTCTCCGGTGATCACCCAGGCGCTGGCCGGTGAAGAGATCAAGCCCAGCCCGCACAAGATTCAGGGCATTGGTGCCGGTTTTGTGCCGAAAAACCTCGATCTGTCGATGGTGGATCGGGTTGAGCTGGTGACTGACGAAGAGTCCAAAGCCATGGCCCTGCGCCTGATGCAGGAAGAGGGCATTCTCTGCGGGATTTCCTGTGGCGCAGCGATGGCCGTGGCCGTGCGTCTGGCAGAAACCCCGGAAATGCAGGGCAAGACCATTGTGGTGATTCTGCCGGACTCGGGCGAGCGTTATCTGTCGAGCATGTTGTTCAGCGACCTGTTCACCGAGCAGGAGACCCAGCAATAAGTCGCAGCCTGCAGCAGTTCCTGGATATTCAATCCGTCGCTGTAGGAGCTGCCGCAGGCTGCGATCTTTTGATCTTCATGATTCAGGTCAGCCAAGGTTCAGGATCGTTATGTTAATAAGCGCTTTGTTGCGCAATCCTTAACACTGAATCTTGCCTGAAGCGGGTTTTTCCCGAAGCCGGTAGTGTTTATCATGGCCGGCTGCCATGCCGGGTAAATGGCATTGTGCAGCGTTGTCTTTATTCAAGGAGTTGTTGATGACCTTTTCGTTTGCCGCCAAGGCGTTTGTGCTGTTGCTGTTTCTGGGCAGCACGCTCTATGTGCATTTGCGCGGCAAGGCGCGTTTGCCGGTACTGCGTCAGTTCGTCAACCATTCGGCGCTGTTCGCCCCGTACAACGCTTTGATGTACCTGTTTTCCAGCGTGCCGTCCGAGCCTTACCTGGATCGCAGCAAATTCCCGGAGCTGGACGTACTGCGCGACAACTGGGAAACCATTCGCGACGAAGCGATGCACCTGTTCGACGAGGGCTACATCCGCGCCGCCGAGAAGAACAATGACGCCGGTTTCGGTTCGTTCTTCAAAAAGGGCTGGAAGCGTTTCTACCTCAAGTGGTACGACAAACCGCTGCCGTCGGCCGAAACCCTGTGCCCGAAAACCGTGGCGCTGGTCAGTGCGATTCCCAACGTCAAGGGCGCCATGTTCGCGCTGCTGCCGGGCGGCAGCCACCTCAACCCGCACCGCGATCCGTTTGCCGGCTCATTGCGCTATCACCTCGGTCTGTCGACACCCAACTCCGACGATTGCCGGATCTTCGTCGACGGTCAGGTCTATGCCTGGCGCGACGGTGAAGACGTGATGTTCGATGAGACCTACGTGCACTGGGTGAAGAACGAAACCGAAAAGACCCGGGTGATTCTGTTCTGCGACGTCGAGCGACCGCTGAGCAACCGCTTCATGACCCGCATCAATCGTTCCATCAGCGCCTGGCTCGGCCGTGCTACCGCACCGCAGAACCTCGATGATGAACGCGTCGGCGGGATCAACCAGGCTTACGCCTGGAGCAAGACCTTCAGCGACAAGTTCAGCGCAGTGGTCAAACGGTGGAAGCGCCGCAACCCCAAGGCCTACCGCATCATGCGTCCGGTATTGGCCGTTGTAGTACTGACGTTGTTGGGCTATTGGCTGTTTGGGTAAAGTCGGCCTCGTTTAAAGGAACCGCTCTGAATGAGCGGTTTTTTTTGTGCGGCTCAAAACCGTTACTACGTACCACGGCCATCTGCCAGCCGTTAAACTCTCACGCGCAATCTCTCAATGAAGGCGCAGCACCCGCAGTGTGCTGCCATACACCCCATGGAATAGGCGACTCCCCTTGAATCAATCCCTCAAGCCTGGCGAAAACACCTCCCTGGACCTGCCCAACGGGCACGTCGTGGTCACTCATGCCGCAGGCGACAATCTGGACGTGAACCTCACGGCGTTTCTCGTCACTGAGGCCGGCAAGGTCACCGGTGACAGCGACATGGTGTTTTTCAACGCACCGGAACATGCGTCCGGCGCCGCCATGTTTATCGCACCGGTCACACAGAGCGGCATCGTCAGCCACCGCATCGGTTTTGATCTGTCGCGCATGCCGGCGGGTATCACCAAGATCGCCATCACCCTGACCCAGGATGGCAGTGGTGGTTTTGCCGCTGTAAAGGACCTGCGCGCCCAAGTGGTCGTCGGCGATCAGGTTCTGGAGCTCGCGCCGGGTAGTTTCACCCAGGAAACGGGCATTATCGTGCTCGATCTGTACGTGCGAAACGGCCAGTGCAAGGCGCGTTCGGTATGGCAGGGTTTTGCCTCGGGACTGGCCGGGCTGTGCGGGCTCTACGGGGTGGAGGTTGAAGAAGAGGCGCCAGCGGCTCCCGCTGCCAAACCGGTGAACATTACCAAGTCACTGATCACCCTCGACAAACCGGGCACCAGCCACAAGGTCTCCCTGGAAAAAGGCCCGTCGGCACCGAAAGTCATCCGCGTCAGCGCGACCTGGGTGGATAACGGCGATGATGACGACAATGACGATCTCGACCTCCGGATCGGCATTCTGCGCCCCGATGGCCGAATGTCCTTCATCCAGGCGCCGGACAAGAGTGGCGCCTTCGATATCGATCCTTTCGTGTTCCACACCGGCGACGTGGTCAGCGCCAGCGATTCGGCACCGGCCATCGAAACAGTCGACATCAACCCGGCCATCTCTCAGCGAATGGGTGGCAAGGTTGCGTTGGTTTGCAGTGTCTATTCTGCGCTGGACAATGGCGCCGTCTCGGTGGCTTCGCTGAAACCGAAAATGCGCATGGAGTACGGTAATCAGGTTGTCGAGTGCGCTTTCGAATTCCAGGACGATGAATTCAGCAGCACGGTCTACACCTACGTGATCGGTTTGATCGAGATCGACCTTGATCACATTGAACTGAGTCCCTCCGGCATCACATCAGAGAGCACGAGCGAAGCGACCCCGTGGCTCACACGCCAGGGCGACAAGCTGGTGCTGACCATGGACGGGCCTGAGGTGTTCAAAGGCTATCCGCCGGAGAACAGCGGTAGTAAACGTTACGTATAGCATCCTCTGACGGCATGTGAATTCACCACCCTTCAAGGGATGGCGATGTCTTCATGAAAACCGCTTTTTATGAGCGGTTTTTCATGAAGAGAAAGTGAAGGATGCACCGGCTAAAACACCTCCCGGTTCCTCAATAATCGGATTCACCAACGCTTCTCTGATACGACGTAATTGCAGATCGGACAGTTCACCGCCTACGTGCTTTCGCTTGCCGTTCACCAATTTGTTGTCTGCTGCTTTCTTTTCAACGATCGCTCTCATGATTTCTCCGTCGTTGATCATTAAATGAACAATGTTTCGATACTAGTCGCCGCCGACTGGCATCACAAGCCGACCTTCTAAATCAAACTCAAAACCCAATTGTCGGTAAAGAGGAATGACTCCCGTTACGGGTTCCTGTATTTCTATTTGTTTGCTGCCGATGATTCGCGCGAAGTGGGTGACGGCAGTCAAGGCATACGTCGCCACGCGGCTCTTGAGAGGGTGATCATTTCCAGGTTGACCTTCCAGTCGTACAATTTTTACTCGCAGGCGACTCTGATTCGGGTTCGCAAAACAGAGTCCGCATAGCTCATGATCAAACCAGATCGCCAAATCGAAGCTCATAGGCTCTCTGGCTTTCCACCTGACTATCTCTTGCCAGGAAAAATGAGGATCAAGCCATTGCTCATAGGCACTCAGCGCACAAGCGTCGATTGCTTCGAAGCGAATTCGGGACTGATCAGTAGCTACAATCCCTTCCTGCTCCAGGCGCCTATGAAGTTCTGCAAATGTAGTACTCGCTTGCCTTCTGGCCTGCGATCTGTAGACCTGATACCGCAAATATGTCCGTTCCCTTGGCATGTGATTTCGTACATTCCCTGTCCCCCCATAGTCGGGCATCGCCTTGTAACCCAGCCTATTCACCTCCCACCCAGCTGTCGCTACCGGCCCTTTGCCCAAGTCATTGCAATCTGTGTCCCTGGCTGGTTATATTCAGCCCTCGTGAGCCAGTCGGTTCACTGACCTCAACCTCAAAAAAGATCTGCACTCATGCCTGCATCCCACATCAACGCGGTAGTCGATTCAGCGGTCAACGCTGGCGTCGTGCCGTGCGGGAATCAGCAGCCACAGCAGATCAGTCATTACCCCCCACCTGTCAGTAGCACGCCGGTGTGCGCAGTCGTATCACCGCCGGGTGTTGGCGTTTCGGGCTGATCGGCGTTTTTTGCTGACCCCTGTGCCCGCCTGAAAAAACCTACTGAACTTCAGCTTCGGCTGAGTTGGCTTTTTGCCTGACTACAGGTGGTATTCATGTTTGTCCTTTCGAAAAAATCCGCGCTCGCGGCGGCGTCCACGAGCCTGTTCGTTCTGCTGTGGAGCAGCGGGGCGATCTTCTCCAAATGGGGCCTGGCTCACGCTTCGCCCTTTGCTTTTCTGCTGATCCGCTTTGCGATCGCCCTGTGCGGGCTGGTGCTGCTGGCGCCGTTACTCAGGCTGAAGTTGCCCAAGACTGGCCGGCCGATGCTGTATGCGATTGCCACCGGCGTGGTGTTGCTCGGGGCCTATCAGATTTTCTATTTGCTGGCGCTGAACACCAAGGTTACGCCGGGGGTGATGGCAACCATCATGGGCGTGCAGCCGATTCTCACCGTTGTGTTGATGGAGCGGCAGCGCTCGGCGAGCCGGATGTTCGGGCTGGCGCTGGGACTGGCGGGGCTGATCATGGTGGTTTACCAAGGCATCGGCCTGGCCGGGATGTCCTGGACGGGGATGCTCTTCGGACTGCTGGCGCTGGCGAGCATGACCCTCGGTTCGATCATGCAGAAACGCATCACCGACAATCCGCTCGGCACGTTGCCGGTGCAGTATCTGGCAGGGCTGTTGTTGTGCGGGATTTTTGTGCCGTTCCAGCCGTTCCACTTTGAGCACAGCACCGGTTTTATCGTGCCGGTGTTGTGGATGGGGCTGGTGGTCTCGGTGCTGGCGACACTGCTGCTGTATCGCCTGATTGCGCGGGGCAATCTGGTGAACGTCACCAGCCTGTTCTATCTGGTCCCGGCGGTGACCGCGGTGATGGATTACCTGATTTTCGGCAATCGTCTGGCAGCACTGAGTGTGCTGGGGATGCTGTTGATCATCATCGGTCTGGCATTCGTATTCCGTAAACCCAAGTAACGCCAACCCCTGTAGGAGCTGCCGCAGGCTGCGATCTGTTGATCTTGTTTTTAACCACAAGATCAACAGATTGCAGCCTGCGGCAGCGCCTACCGGGCGTTCACCTCAACCGGTTTTACCGTCGCAGGCTTCAACACCAGCCACAACGCGATCGCAATCAACACCCCGCCGTAGATGTGCGCCATCGACAGCGGCTCATCCAGCAACAACGCCCCCCACAACACGCCGAACGGCGGAATCATGAAGGTCACGGTCATTGATTTCACCGGGCCGATGGAACTCAGCAGGCGGAAGTAAACGATGTAGGCAAACGCCGTGCACCCCAGACCCAGGCCAAGCAACGACAGCCAGACATTCCAGCCACCCCAGCTGACGGGCGGCTGAGTGGCCACGCTGTAGGCAAACAGCGGCAGCAGGAACAGCGTCGCCCCGAGCATGCTGCCCAAGGCGGAAAGACGGCTGTCCAATCCACCGGCCTGATCCAGCCAGCGCCGTGCGAGGAATCCGGCAAAGCCATAACAGGTGGTCGCCAGCAGGCAGGCGAGGGCGCCCATCAGCAGTTGCATGTCGAATGCCACGGGACCGGCGCGCGTCAGCACACCGACACCGAACAGGCCGAGAAACACTCCGCCGAGTTTCGCGGCGTTGAGTTTTTCACTGAAGAACAACCCGCCAATCAGCACGCCCATCAATGGCGTGGTGGCGTTGAAAATCGCTGAATAGCCGGCCGGCAGCACCTGCGCGGCCACGGAGTACAGCGTTGCCGGAATGCCCGAATTGATCACGCCGAGCAGCATTACGGTTTTCAGTTTGCCTTTGAAATCCCAACTGATGCGCATCAGCCCGAGAATCACCAGCAGGCCGACGGCGGCAATCGACACGCGAAAAAATCCGGTCGGGATCGTGCCGATCACCGGCGCAATAATGCGCATGAACAGAAAACTCGCGCCCCAGATGGCCGCCAGCGACAACATACGGAAAATATCGACAGGGCTCACGGCGGTCTCCTTCCAGAATCGGGACGAGAGTGTTGCCGAGCGCCCTGATGAAGGCAACCGCTATTCGGGCATGCAACTTTTTTCAGATAACAAAACGCGTGACCAGCCCGTTGAGGTCGACCGCCAGGCGCGACAATTCCTGACTCGCGGCAGAGGTCTGCGTGGCGCCGGCAGCGGTTTGCGTCGACAGATCGCGGATGGTCACCAGATTTTCATCGACCTCGCGGGCCACCAGTGCCTGCTGCTCGGCGGCGCTGGCGATCACCAGATTGCGTTGATTGATCTGCGCAATCGATGCGGTGATTTTCTCCAGGGCCTGCCCGGCACTGTTGGCGCGGCGCAAGGTTTGCCCCGCCTGCTCGGCACTGCTTTGCAGCGCGCCAACAGTGGCGCCGGTGCCTTGCTGGATGCTGCTGATCATCAGCTCGATTTCTTCGGTGGAGTTCTGTGTGCGTTGCGCCAGCGAGCGCACCTCATCGGCGACCACCGCGAAACCGCGCCCGGCCTCACCGGCGCGCGCCGCTTCGATCGCGGCGTTGAGCGCCAACAGATTGGTCTGCCCGGCAATCCCGCGAATCACTTCCAGCACTTTGCTGATGTCCTGCGCCTGTGTGGCCAAACCTTCAGCCTGCTCGGACGCGCCGAGCACGGCGCTGACCAGTTCCTGAATCGAGCTGATGGTTTCGCTGACCTGCACATGGCCGTGCTTGCTGTCCTCGTTCGACGCCTCGGACGCCTCGGCGCTGGACACCGCGTTGGCCGCGACTTCATCCACCGCCGTACTCATCTCGGTCACGGCGGTGGCGGCCTGTTCGATTTGATCGTTCTGCTGCTGCAGGCCACGGGTGCTTTGTTCCATCACCGAACTCATTTCCTCGGCAGCGGAAGCCAGTTGCTGCGCCGATTCGCTGATACCGCGAATGGTCGAGCGCAGATTGCCCTGCATCTCGGCGAGAGCGTCGAGCAACTGCGCGGCCTCGTCTTTACCGCTGCTGGCAATCTCGCCACTGAGGTTGCCGGCGGCAATGCGTCGTGCCACCTCCAGCGCCTGACTGATCGGCGTGGTGATGCTGCGAGTCAGCGCCCAGGCCAGCAGCAGGGTGGCGATCAACGCGACCACGATGATCGTCGCGACAATCCACAGTGCCCGCTGATACATCGCCGCCGCCGCTTCGGCCGCGGCATCGGCGCCCTGCTGATTGAGCGTGATCATCGCCTCCAGCGTCTTGTCGAGCACTGCGCCCTGCGGCGCCAATTCGTTGTTCAAACGGGCGGAAGCCTGCTCGTTCTGGCCTGCGTCGATCTGGCTGACGATCTGATCGAGGATGCTCAGGTATTTGCCGACGGCGACACTCAAGCTGTCGAGCATTGCCTGTTCTTCATCACTGGCAATCAAGGCCTTGTGGTCGCTGAGGCGTTTGAGCAGTTCTTCACGCTGCGCCTTGAGAATGCCTTTGCTTCTGTCTCGACTGGCTGCCTGGGTATTGGCCGTCAGGCGCAACGATTCGAGACGGATGCTGGCGATGTTCGCCGCCGCGTCATGAATGCTTTCGATGCTCGGCATCCATGATTCTTCGATCACCGCTGCGCTCTCGCGCAGGGTCTTCATCTGGGCAAGCCCGAACAGGCCAACCACCACCAGCAGACCGGCCAATACGGCAAAACTCAAACTGGCGCGCAAACCGATGCGCAGATTGCGGATAGACATCTTTGTGCTCCTTGATCTTTGAGGGAGAGGTCGTCCTCGTGGGCCGAGGATCTTGTTGTGAAGGGCGTAATGGCGGGCTGTATATCAAAGTGCCACTATTTTGGTAAGACCAATCCGGGTGGTGTCACGAAGCATCGACCCGTTGCGGGAAAACCGCGGGCTAGAGAGGTGCACTGGCAATTGACTGCCAAGGCCGGTTATTTCGCGGGCTGGCGCAAAGAGATCCGCGAGACTGAACAGGTGATTTTTTGACCGAACGGTCGATTAAAAAAACTTTGCAAAAAACTGTGTCGGATTCAAAGGCCCCTTCGCGAGCAAGCCTGGCTCCTACAGGATCGTTGTACGAACTTGCCGTGCTTTTGGCAGAAATTGCACTTCACCTGCGCCCGCATCCGTGGCTAAGCTCAGGCACAGATTTCCAAACGCACGCCGAGGTCTCCTTTATGCCGCAGCAATGGCCAGCCACCGACATCGCCCGCATGATCCTCGATGGCTTTGACGATTACCGCGAGCACTTCCGGCGGATCACGGATGGCGCCCGCGAGCGCTTCGAGCAGGCGCGCTGGCAGGAGACCCAAACCGCGTCGGCGGCGCGGATCAACCTTTACGAAGAAAAAGTCGGCGAAACCATCGCCCGTCTGCGCGAATATTTCGACGATGAAACGCTGATGAATGTCAGCTGCTGGCCGCTGGTGAAAAGCGCCTATATCAGCGTTATCGACCTGCGTTTCGACGATGAGCTGTCCGAGACCTGGTACAACTCGATTTTCTGCGGCCTGTTCAGCCATGACCTGATCAGCGACGGCTGCATGTTCATTCACACCACACGCCCGAGCCTGCGCCGTGCCCGCGCCGCGCAAACCCGCACGTACAAGCCGCAGGGCCAGTTGTCGGGGATGCTCGCGAGCATTTTTGCCGACTACCGTTTCAGCGAGGATTACGCTGATTTGCCCGGCGACCTGCGGCGTCTCGAAGCGCAACTGCGCGAGAACCTGCCGGACTGGGTGTGCAAGGACCCGGAGCTCAGCGTCGAGTTGTTTTCCTCGGTGCTCTACCGCAACAAGGGCGCGTATCTGGTTGGGCGCATCTACACCCGCGACGAACAGTGGCCGCTGGTGATTCCGCTGCTGCACCGCGAAGGGCGCGGGATTCAGATCGATGCGTTGATCACTGACGAAGCCGACGTGTCGATCATCTTCTCGTTCACCCGTTCTTACTTCATGGTCGATGTGCCGGTGCCGGCGGAGTTCATCGGCTTCCTGCGGCGCATCCTGCCGGGCAAGCACATCGCCGAGCTGTACACCTCGATCGGTTTCTACAAGCACGGCAAATCCGAATTCTATCGTGCGCTGATCAATCACCTGGCCAACACCGACGATCAATTCATCATGGCCCCCGGTGTGCGCGGCATGGTCATGAGCGTGTTCACCCTGCCGGGCTTCAACACCGTGTTCAAGATCATCAAGGACCGGTTCTCGCCGTCGAAAAACGTCGACCGAGCGACGGTGATCGAAAAGTACCGACTGGTGAAAAGTGTCGACCGGGTAGGGCGGATGGCCGATACCCAAGAGTTCGCCGATTTCCGTTTTCCGCTGAGCAAGTTCGATCCGGCGTGTCTTGAGGAATTGCTGGAAGTCGCGCCATCGACGGTATCGGTCGAAGGCGAAACCGTGCTGATCCGCCACTGCTGGACCGAGCGGCGAATGACCCCGCTCAATCTCTACCTGGAAAACGCCAACGACGCGCAAGTGCGCGAGGCGCTGGAGGATTACGGCCTGGCGATCAAGCAACTGGCGGCGGCGAATATCTTTCCCGGCGACATGCTGCTGAAGAACTTTGGCGTTACTCGTCACGGCCGCGTGGTGTTTTACGACTATGACGAAATCTGCTTTCTGACCGAGGCCAACTTCCGGCACATTCCGGCACCGCGTACGCCGGAAGACGAGATGGCTTCGGAGCCGTGGTATTCGATCGGGCCACTGGATGTGTTTCCCGAGGAATTTCCGCCGTTCCTGTTTGCTGATTCGGGGCAGCGCAAGTTGTTCGATCAACTGCATGGCGAGTTGTACAACGCCGATTACTGGAAGAGCCTGCAGGAGGCGATTCGGGCAGGGAAAGTGATTGATGTCTTTCCTTATCGACGCAAAGGCCTCGATAACGAATGAACCTGAAATCAGGTGGGCTGTTTTTTTATAGTTTGATGTGTTCTATGTAGTGCGTGCTTACAGTTAGTGGCTGGCTCAGTACCCGTGGTTCGATTAGTTTGCGTGAATGCCTTTCATGGTGGAGGGCGGTAACTAATAGAGCGGGACTTGCGTGTATGAATGTTTCTGTGGGCGAACTGAACCTGTATGGCGATGCGGAAAATCTGAAAAGTTTTTTGCAGATATACCGAAAACACGGATTGCACAATGTGGAAACATCCAGTGAAGTGCTTGAGCGCCTGCAGAGTGCGCGGATGCCGGTACATCAAGAATCATCTATTGTTAAACATGAGGCGGTAGGCGCGGATCGCAGCATTAGCCTGGAAGCATTTATTCTTAGTCGAGGCTGGCAGGTTCCCCGGAACATCGAAGAAGGGCAAAATCTTTATCAAGTGTTGATAACACCACTTCCACGTCTGATGGAAAATAATCGTTACCTTGAACTCATCTCGTGGAGTTCTGTGCTGGACATAGACGATGCGTTCAGAAGCGAGATCGAAGCGGCTGTACACCACTGGTTAAGTTCCAGGCCGGGCTCCGATGTTGCAGGTGGCTTATTGAAACACTTGATTGAGACGCTCGGGGATGCCCAATACGACGACAGCATTATTCAGCAGAAAATTGATCGACTGCTGACCGGGTATGAAGCGCAAGAGTTGGGCACTTCTCTGCAAACCCGGTTTCAAGACATTGCTTTCGTCGAGAGCGCCAGTGAGTGGTGCATGGTCGCGATTCTAGTGGATATGCATGTAAATGGTTACATCGCCGACTATGAACTGTTGCAAAGCGACAATTGGGGTTTACCCGCTACAACGGTAATTCAAAACGTCGAAACATATTTGTTGGTGGCCGGTCATTTTGAACCGCACGTCGTTGCCGTGGCAGCGTATCTGATGATTGCAGGGACTGCGCCGGCGCTGACGGTTTATGACCTGCCTGACGATCTGGTCTTTGGTTCAACCGCGTGGGCATTGTTCAATGCCACGGCTTTGCGTCTGGATCTACAGACACCCGGTATCTGTGCCGCAATGAGTTTTGGTCAGGTCATGTCGGTCTCGGTGTTGCGGCCGATTACCAACGAGCAAGCATTGATCGATCAGCAGGCATGGCGTTCCACCTTGATTCAGTGGGGTGTGATGAATGGTGTCATCGGCATCAAATCCGATGTGCAGTACGACGCGTATATCGAAGAGGTACGCGATATCTACAATCAACAGATATGGGAGCAGGCTCAAAGCGTTATCAGTTCAAGTGCGGTCATGCCCACTCGCAAAGCGTTGGCGGAATGGGAGTTGATTGGTCTTTTTGCTTCCGATACCTACGTGAATGAGCAGGAGCCAATATACCGAGAGTCTCACGGTGCCAACGTAAAATTGTCGTTGGTCGAGATCTACATGAGGGGCTGGGTTCCCGGTAAAAAGATCACCTCGAATTTTGCAGATGACCCGTTGTCTGGTTTTGCCGATCGACTGGACACTCTTCCTCGTATCGAAACACTGTTTAGTCAGGCATTTACGCCGTATGTCGAGAATCTGCGGGCGGGGTACTCGACAATGGTGAAGTCCTTGTTGTCACAATTACCGCTCAAGGACAGGCGCTACTTGGAAATAGGTGAGATTACTGTTTATTCCCTGCAGTGCGGGTTTGCTCATTCGGCTTTTGAAAATTATGCAGCACGAGTCGCCCAGTTGACGTGGCGCCATGGCGTTCTATTGCGTGTTGCGGGAGGGTGGGGCGTTGATTATTACGAAATTATTCCGGGTGCTGGAATAATCAAGAAGAATAACGACCTCCCTATAGAAATTGAAACGGGTTATGTGAGGCGGGGCGACAGCATAGGGTCTTCCGATATAAACGGGTATTACGGGCGAGGTTATACATTTAGCAGCAATGATTACGTCTACACACTGGCACACGCAGATGAGCAGCATGACTCAGGCCCCCGCTACGGAATTATTCTAGAAGAACTTGAGTTTGACCGCGCTGATGTTGTCGGGACATGGACTCCAATCGATTCAACGGCTACAGGTGATTACACGTACTCGACTCGCACCACCCATTACATTGCTCAGGTGGTCGCCCGACATTTGATTGGCCCAGAAGACGCCCTGAAAAAAACGGCATGGGGACTTTCTCTGCAAGACGAAATTGATGGCGAAGCTGACAAGTGGATCGGTTCCGCACTAGCGTTTATACCGTTCTATACCGCGATCAAAAACTTCATTGCTGGAAATACGGCGATGGGTTTGTTTTACGCCTCGCTGGATGTCTTCGGGCTCATGCTGGGCGGGACGGGCAATCGTCTTGTATCCGAACTGGTAAGGAGCGCAGCCGGCAAAGGCACGCTCAAAAGTCTGGCTGCTTTGGCACAGGCACCTAGCCTGAAAAGGCTTGAGCGAACTGGCGGCTGACAATCATCAGCGGCACAGCAAGACGGGCAGGGAAGTGGCCTTGCGAGCATTCCCTGCCCGATATCTGCGACAATCGCGTCCTTGCATAAACAGACGACCGAATTGCGTACCCGATGACCGACGAATCGCCCTCCATCGACAAACTGCTGAAAAACCTCGACCACGCCATGCTTGCCGACCGTCACCGGCTGCGGCGGCAGTTGCTTGAGCTGCGCAAGAAACCCGACGAGGCCAAACTGGCCCAGTGGGTGACGCGCATGCAGGCGTCCTGTGATCAGGTGCTGGCGCGCAAGGCCAGCCTGCCGGTGATTCGTTACGACGACAGTTTGCCGATTGCCGCCAAGCGCGACGAAATCAAAAAGGCGCTGGAAAAGCATCAGGTGCTGATCATCGCCGGCGAAACCGGCTCGGGTAAAACCACCCAGCTACCGAAAATCTGTCTGGAGATCGGGCGCGGCCAGCATGGCTTGATCGGCCATACCCAGCCACGCCGGATTGCTGCGCGCAGCGTCGCCAGCCGTGTGGCCGAAGAACTTGGCACGCCGCTCGGGTCGCTGGTCGGCTATCAGGTGCGTTTTGAAGATCAGAGCGATGCCAACACCCTGATCAAGCTGATGACCGACGGCATCCTGCTCGCGGAAACCCAGAACGATCGCTACCTCGAACGCTACGACACGATCATCGTCGACGAAGCCCACGAACGCAGCCTCAACATCGACTTCCTGCTTGGTTACCTGAAAACCCTGCTGCCGCGTCGTCCGGATCTGAAAGTCATCATCACCTCGGCGACCATCGATCTGGAGCGTTTTTCCAAGCATTTCGACGATGCGCCGATTGTTGAAGTCTCCGGCCGTACCTTCCCGGTCGATACCTGGTATCGCCCGCTGACGCTGGAGCAGGACGAGGAGGGCAACCGCGTCGAGGATGACCTGACGGTGGATCAGGCGATCCTCGCCACCCTTGATGAAATCGCCGCTTACGAGCGCAGCGAACGCCGCAGTCCGGGTGACGTGCTGGTGTTCCTGCCGGGCGAGCGCGAGATTCGTGACGCTGCCGACATGCTGCGTAAAGCCCAACTCAAACACACTGAAATTCTGCCGCTGTACGCGCGCCTGTCTCCGGCCGAGCAGCAGCGGATTTTCCAGTCGCACCCGGGCCGTCGCGTGGTGCTGGCAACCAACGTTGCCGAGACGTCGCTGACCGTGCCGGGCATCCGTTACGTGATCGACAGCGGCACCGCGCGCATCAGCCGTTACAGCTACCGCGCCAAGGTCCAGCGCCTGCCGATCGAGGCGATTTCCCAGGCCAGCGCCAATCAGCGTAAAGGTCGCTGCGGCCGGGTCGAGCCGGGTATTTGTATTCGTTTGTACAGCGAAGAAGACTTCCTCGGTCGCCCGGAATTCACCGATCCGGAGATTCTGCGCACCAACCTGGCTGCGGTTATTTTGCAGATGCTCCATCTGCGCCTTGGCGAGATCACCGCATTCCCGTTTATCGAGCCGCCGGACGGCAAGGCAATCAGCGACGGGTTCAATCTGCTGCAAGAACTCTCGGCAGTGGATCGCAACAGCCAGCTGACGCCGCTCGGTCGCCAATTGGCGCGTTTGCCGGTCGACCCGCGCATGGGGCGCATGCTGCTTGAAGCGGCGAAACTCGGCAGCTTGCAGGAAGTGCTGATCGTCGCCAGTGCGATGTCGATTCAGGATCCCCGCGAGCGGCCGCCGGAGCGTCAACAAGCGGCCGATCAGGCCCACGCGCAATGGAAAGACATTGACTCGGACTTCGCCGGATTGGTGAATCTGTGGCGGGGTTTTGAGGAACAGCGCCAAGCGCTGACCGCGAGCCCGCTGCGCAACTGGTGCCGGAAGAATTTCCTCAACTATTTGCGCCTGCGCGAGTGGCGCGATTCCCATCGCCAGTTGAGCCTGATCTGCCGCGACATGCAGTTGAGCCTGAATAAAGAGCCGGCGGATTACCCGAAACTGCACAAAGCGGTGCTGGTCGGTCTGCTCAGCCAGATCGGCCAGAAAACCGAGGACGGTGATTACCTCGGCGCGCGTCAGCGACGTTTCTGGATTCATCCGTCATCGGGCATCGGCAAGAAGCGTCCGCAATGGTTGATGACCGCCGAACTGGTGGAAACCACCAAGCTTTACGCGCGCATGGTCGCCAAGATCGACGCCGACTGGATCGAGCCGCTGGCCGGGCACTTGATCAAGAAAAACCACTTCGAACCGCACTGGGAGAAGAAGCGCGGCCAGGTCGTGGCGTTTGAACAGATCACCCTGTTTGGATTGATCGTGGTCGGTCGCCGCCCGGTGCATTACGGCCCGGTCGATCCAGTGGTTTCGCGTGAGCTGTTTATCCGCGAAGGTTTGGTGCGCGGCGAGATTCAGTCGAAAGCCAAGTGCCTGACCGCGAACAAACAACTGCTGGAACAACTCGACGAACTGGAAGCCAAGGCCCGTCGCCGTGACATTCTCGCCGACGAAGAAACCCTTTACGCGTTCTACGACGCGCGGCTGCCGGCGGAGATCCATCAGACCGCGACGTTCGACAGCTGGTATCGCATCAACAGTCAAAAAGATCCGCAGTTGTTGATCATGCGCGAAGAAGACGTGCTGGCCCGCGAGGCCAGTGAAGTCACCGCGCTGCACTACCCGGACACGCTGCACATCGGCGATCTGGAGTTGGCGCTGACCTATCACTTCGAGCCCAATCACCCGCGTGACGGCGTGACCTTGCGGGTGCCGGCGCCGCTGCTGCCGATGCTGCCGCCGGAGCGTCTGGAGTGGCTGGTGCCAGGGCTGATCGAGGCCAAGTGCATCGCCCTCGTGCGCAACCTGCCGAAAGCGCTGCGCAAGAACTTCGTGCCAGTGCCGGACTTCATCAAGGCTGCCTTGCAACGCATGACCTTTGCCGAAGGTTCGTTGCCGCAAGCGCTGGGGCGTGAGCTGTTGCGCATGACCGGCGCGCGGGTCAGCGATGAAGCGTGGGCGGAAGCTGAGCAAGGGGTTGAAGGGCATCTGCGGATGAACCTGGAAATCGTCGATGGCCAGGGCAAGTTCCTCGGTGAAGGGCGTGATCTGGCCGAGCTGACCGCGCGGTTTGCCGAAGCCAGTCAAGCCGCGTTGGCCGTGCCGCAGAGTGCGAAAAGTCAGCAGCCGGTCGAGGCGAAAGTCTTCGCGCCGGTGGCGGAAAAGACTCAGCAAAAGATCGCCGGGCTGTCGATGACGGTGTATCCAGCGCTGGTGGAAGAGGGCGGGACGGTCAAGGAGGGGCGCTTCTCAACCCCTGCCGAGGCCGAATTCCAGCATCGTCGCGCGTTGCAGCGCTTGTTGATGCAGCAGTTGGCCGAGCCGGCGAAATTCCTGCGCAGCAAGTTACCGGGGCAGACCGAATTGGGCCTGCTTTATCGCGATCTGGGTCGGGTCGATGCGCTGGTCGAAGACATTCTGCTGGCCAGCCTCGACAGCTGCATTCTCGAAGGCGAAGACCCGTTGCCGCGTGACGGCGCCGGTCTGGCGGCGTTGGCGGAACGCAAACGCGGTGGCTGGACTGAGCACGCCGAACGCGTGGCGCGGTTGACGCTGGAGATTCTCAAACTGTGGCACGGTTTGCAGAAGCGCTTCAAAGGTAAGATTGACCTCGCTCAGGCCGTGGCACTGAATGACATCAAGCAGCAGATTGGTAATTTGGTGTATCCGGGGTTTGTTCGGGAAACGCCGATGCAGTGGCTCAAAGAAATCCCGCGTTATTTGAAAGCGGTCGAGCAGCGTTTCGAGAAGCTTGGCGCGCAGGTGCAGAAGGATCGCGTCTGGAGCGGCGAACTCGCCGGCCTCTGGGCGCAATACCAGGCCCGCGCGGCCAAACACGCGCAGGAAGGCAAACGCGATCCGCAGCTTGAGCTGTACCGCTGGTGGCTGGAGGAATACCGGGTGTCGCTGTTCGCCCAGCAGTTGGGCACGAAAACCCCGATCTCCGACAAACGCCTGAACAAGCAATGGAGCCAGGTCGAACCCTGATCTGGCGTAATCCCCCCGATCCCCTGTGGCGAGGGGATTTATCCCCGATCGGCTGCGAAGCAGTCGCTAAACCAACACACTCGGTAAGACTAATGAACCGAGGTGTCAGGTTTTGGGGCGGCTTCGCCACCCATCGGGGATAAATCCCCTCACCACAAGGGCTCACTCCTACATGGGGGAGCGGTGTTGTGCTTGAGAAAGGCGCCAAAAGCCTGCGTTTATGGCAAACTTCGCGACCATAAACGCCGGTTTCGCGACCCAGAGCCTTCGGCGATGTCGCGCAGCGGAATAAAGCGATGCCAGGTTTGTGTCCCCCGGATGGGAATAGACCCTTTGTGTGTTGGTACGACGGTTCCAGCACTTTCTGCCTGAACAGATTAGAGAAACGACCATGCATAACGTCGTCATCAGCGGCACCGGCCTGTACACCCCGGCCAACAGCATCTCCAACGAAGAGCTGGTGC
The DNA here is from genome assembly GCF_009764635.1 of Pseudomonas sp. PB103. Classification (NCBI taxonomy): domain Bacteria; kingdom Pseudomonadati; phylum Pseudomonadota; class Gammaproteobacteria; order Pseudomonadales; family Pseudomonadaceae; genus Pseudomonas; species Pseudomonas sp. PB103. Next base: position 30,346 of record NZ_RWIL01000159.1, read on the forward strand.
AGTCTTTCAATACCTACGTCGCGCAGTTCAACGCCGACAACGCCCAGGCCATTGCCAGCGGCGAAGTCCAGGCCCTGACCGAATCCAGCGCCGCCTTCATCGAAAAAGCTTCGGGCATCAAGAGCCGCTTTGTCATGGACAAGGACGGCATCCTCGACCCGCAACGCATGGCACCGCGCCTGCCGGAGCGTTCCAACGACGAATGGTCGGTGCTTTGCCAGATGGCCATCGGCGCTGCCGAACAGGCCCTGCAACGCGCCGGCAAAACCGCCGCTGACATCGACGGCGTGATCGTCGCCTGCTCCAACCTGCAACGCGCCTACCCGGCCATCGCCATCGAAGTCCAGGAAGCCCTGGGTATCCAGGGTTTCGGTTTCGACATGAACGTCGCCTGCTCCTCGGCGACCTTCGGTATTCAGGCCGCCGCCAACAGCGTGCAACTCGGCCAGGCGCGGGCGATCCTGATGGTCAACCCGGAAGTCTGCACCGGTCACCTGAATTTCCGTGACCGCGACAGCCACTTCATCTTCGGCGACGCCGCGACTGCGGTGATCATCGAGCGCGCTGAAACAGCGACGTCCAAGCACCAGTTCGACGTGGTCAGCACCAAACTGCTGACCAAGTTCTCCAACAATATCCGCAACAACTTCGGTTTCCTCAACCGTGCTGCGGAAGAGGGCGTCGGTGCCCGCGACAAGCTGTTCGTGCAGGAAGGCCGCAAGGTGTTCAAGGACGTCTGCCCGATGGTTGCCGAGTTGATCGGTGAGCACCTGCAAGAGAACCAACTCAACGTTGGCGACGTGAAGCGCTTCTGGCTGCACCAGGCCAACTTGAGCATGAACCACTTGATCGTGCGCAAACTGCTCGGTCGCGAAGCCACCGAAGAAGAAGCTCCGGTGATTCTCGACACCTACGCCAACACCAGCTCCGCCGGTTCGGTGATTGCGTTCCACAAGTATCAGGACGATCTGGCCGCCGGTTCGCTGGCTGTGTTGAGCTCGTTCGGTGCCGGTTATTCGATCGGCAGCGTGATTCTGCGTAAACGCTGATTGCGTTTTAAAAGATCGCAGCCTGCAGCAGCGCCTACACGGATGGTATGAAATCCGTTCTTGTAGGCGCTGCCGAAGGCTGCGATCTTTTGTTTTTAACGCTTTGCAAAGAGACGCCAATGGCCGCAATGGACGACACTCAACTGCTCGAACGCCTGTTGGCCGGCGAGCAAAAAGCTTTCAAGGAGTTGGTCAGCACTTACCAGAGCGCCATGCGCGCCGTGGCCTATGCGATTGTTGGCCAGCGTCATGTCGAAGAAGTGGTGCAGGACGCCTGGCTGTCGGTTGTGCGACACATCGCCAGTTTCGAAGGGCGTTCCAGTCTCAAGACCTGGCTGCTGACCATCACGGCCAACTCAGCCAAAAGCCGTTACAAACAAAATCGCCGCGAAGTGTTGATGGATGACCTGCCTTCGCCCCATGGCACCATCGACGACGAGCGCTTTTCTCCCGGCGACGGCCACTGGCTGATCGCCCCGATCGCCTGGCACCAGGACACACCGGAAGCGCTGCTGACCGAGAGCGAGTTGCGCGACTGTCTGGAACACACGCTGTTGAGCCTGTCGGAACTGCAAAGCAGCGTTTTGCTGTTGCGTGAACGCCAGGGGCTGGAGTTGGAGGAGATCTGTAATCTTCTGGAGATCTCGCTCTCCAATGTCCGTGTGCTGCTGCATCGTGCGCGGCTGAAAGTCTTCGCGACCGTGGAGCATTTTGAGGAGACCGGGGAATGCTGACCTGTAAGGAACAAGTGGCGCGCTCCAGCGATTATCTCGATGGGCAATTGAGCTTTCGGGAAAAATTGATGGTGCGTCATCACTTGATGTTCTGCCCCAATTGCCGGCGATTCATTCGCCAGATGAAATTGATGCAAGCCACGCTGAAAGCGCTGCCTGAGGAACCTGAAGAAGGCGTGGATGCCTTGGCCGAACGCCTCGCCGAGCAACGCCGAAAAGACCTGTAGGAGCTGCCGAAGGCTGCGATCTTTTGATCTTGTTTTTAAAGATCAAAAGATCGCAG
>NZ_RWIL01000160.1:0-32202 GCF_009764635.1 Pseudomonas sp. PB103
GCAGCTCCTACATAATGTAGGAGCTGCCGAAGGCTGCGATCTTTTGATCCTTAAACACGCAAATGCCCGCTGTCCGCCGCTCTCCTGCGCAGCAGATTGATCACCAACAGAACGCAGGCCACGATCCCCTGCGAACCGCACAAAAACCCGAACAGCCCCGTGCGAAAAATCACCCAGGCTGCGATGCCCAATAGCAACGTCAACACCAATCCGAATACAACCCAGGGCAGATGAGGCACCGCAGGAATGTCCTCCAGCCCGTCAGCAAAAATGCTCCAGCACGCCCATTGTGAATACAGCGACGCAACCAGCAGCAGTAAGCCCCACTCCGCACCCGCCAGCGTTTGCGAAGTCAGCAGTCCCGTCAGCAAGCCGAGTCCGTACCAGAGGATAAAGCCGATCGTCGCGCTGGCGGGCACGGTGTAGGCCGGCAACGCGAGGCCGATCTGGATCAGTTTGAGAACTTGCAGTCGAGTGATCACGTCGCGCACTCCTGGCGAGTCGCAATGGCCGAATCCGCTGGCCGACCGATTGACTATAGATCAGCCATAGAACGCTGTGAGACCTCCATTCAGACGTTTTTACACGTCAGCCAGGCACCCCAGAAAAGACTGCTGAAAAACCGCGTCGCCTGACCAAACCCGGCGTCATGCAGCAACTGCTGAACCGCCGCCTCGGAGTGCGGAGGATCGGCGCCCTGCAGAATCTTCCCCAGCTTGGCCTGCACCTCTTGCGCACTCGCACCCTGCTGCCGCCAGCGCTGGCCCCAGGCCTGAAGCAACAACGGTTGGCGGGCGTAGGCGTAATGATTGCCCGCCACAATCAATGGCGCGCCCGGCTTGAGCCGAGCCTGAACCGCGCGCAGGATTTGCTGCTTGGCCGCATCGCCCGGCAGATGATGGAGCACGCCGATCAATGTCGCTGCATCAAAGGAAGCGTCCGCCGACAAATCCTCGACCTGCCCCAGATGCACCTGCGTTCTGTGCAACAGATCGTTTGCCTGTAGCTGCTGCGTCGCGGCCTCCAGCATCGGCGCAGAAGGATCGACAGCGGTGAACGTCCAACCCGGCTCCAGCGCGCCCATCGCAATGATCTCCTGCGCCGTACCACCCGCGCCAACCACCAGCACCTTGGCCGATCGAGACTGGCCGAGACTGGCGGCCAACATACACGCGGCGAGATCGTGACAGGCGTCATAACCGGCCAGGGCGATGCGACTTTGCTGGGCGTATTCGCTGGCGCGGGCGGTGTCGAATTTTTTTGCAGAGGTCGATTGCATGGCGTTGCTCCTTGTTGTGCGAGCAACTTACGCCATGGGCAGAGACAAGAAAAATTCATTAATTTCATGCGCTGCATTCCCCTGAGGAATGCCCTGCCCGGCTAAACTCCGCAGCTTGCTCGTCCTGCCTCAAGAGGTATCGTTCAGTGTTGAACCGCTATATCGCCTCTCGCGAGAGGATGGCCTCGGATTTAGGCCATGCACGCTTACTGGTCGGCCAGACACTACGCGCGCTGCTGCACGACCAGTACTACTTCAACGGTGAACCGTACTCGCAAGATGTTGGCTCACTGCTGTGGCGCTTTGGCGAAGATCAAACCCTTGCGATGTACCTGCTCAGCGATGGCGAAAGTGTCGGCGCCGATCAAGCGCAGCTGCAAACCCCGGCCTCTTTTCGCATTGAGGAGGATGGCGAGTGTTCGTGGCGGCGGGAAGATTTGCTGGCCGAATTACCCCGCCTCGCGGTGGCAGGCAAGCTCATCACACAGGTTCAAGGCGTTATCGACAAGTGGCCAGATCAGCACAGCCGCCTGGTCGCTTTCAAAATCACGTTCGAGACCGGCGACTACTTGATCTATCTGAACCGTGGGGATGACGCCGTTGTGTTGACCAACGAAATGCCCCCGGAGGTGGTGGGTGTCGATACGCGGGTATTGGACGCGTTTTAAATAACGTCGTAATGACAAACCAGTGGCGAATGAAATGCCGCTCGCCACTGGCCAGCGTCGTACATTACTCAATCAGCAATGCCTGAAGCCCCTTGTGTCCCTCGACAATCAGGCTGCGAATCAACGCCTGATACTGCTCGGCCGTATTCGGCTGTTGCAGGTCGAAACTTGCTGACCAGGTAACGAGCGTCTGGCTGCAGTCCGTCAACGCCACCAACCGGACTGTCGCCAGGTAATTATCCAGCGGCAAAGGTGCTTCTTCGAAACGATAAGACAGCGTCAACCTCCGATCATCAACCGATAACAACCGCTCCCTGACCCCAGCGCCATCGGCGAGGACGAGTCTGCGAATACAACCGGTCAGGCCATCCGGCATGCCACCTTCGATCTCGCTACTCACGATCGAAGGATGCCATTTATCGATCTCGCCAAATTTCTTCAACACGCTCCAGACCTGTTCTGCGTCGCCCTCCAGAACAGCGGAATACTCAACCATCGTCATCGTATAAATCCTTTCAATAAATCGTTCGCCGATCCCGGCATCAGGCACGCCGGGATCGGTGGATGTTTAGGCTTCGAACTGGTGATACACCTTGGCAATCACCTTCCAGACACCGTCCATTTTGATCAGCGTCAGGTAGTCGTTGTAGTCGGCGCCAATCGCATCGTTTTCCATGTCGACGCGCACCACGGCAGTGGTCGGCGTGATTGCCAGGACGTCCAGGCGCGTGGTGATTTGAGGGGCGCCGCCGTTCTTCTCGACAAAGTCGAACAGGTTGGTGATCGGCCCACCCAGCAGTTCGCCATTGGTGAAGCCGTACATCACTGCCTCTTTATGGAAGGCTTGTGCAACGCCGGCAGCGCTGCCGATCCGCAGTCCTTCGACGTACTGATTGGCGGTGGCGATGACAGCGTTGTACTCAGCGGTCGGTACTGCCTTGATGTTTTTTGACATGGTTGTTTCCTCTTGATGAAGTCGAGCGATCAGAGTCGCTTGCGGGTAAAGCAGATGGGGTACAACAGCCGCTATAAGCGTCACCAATCCTGACGCGTCGGCGAGATGATCAAGTCATTGACCGTGACGTTTTCCGGCTGATTGAGTGCGTAGATCACCGCCCGAGCGATATCGTCCGGTGCGATGGCGATCCGGTTAAGCGCCTGGGCCGCCTTGCGTCCCTCGGGATCACTGACCTTGTCCGCCCAACCGGTATTGATCACGCCGGGGCTGACCGTGTTGACGCGGATGCCATGCTGCACACCGAGTTCCTTGCGCATGGACTCGGTCATGGCCTGGACGAAGAATTTGGTGGCGCTGTAAACGCCTGCGGCCGGGCCGACCTTATGGCCCGCCACCGAGTCCATGTTGAGGATCTGCCCGGACTTCTGCTCGAGCATCGCAGGCAGCACCGCCGCGATGGCGTTGAGATAGCCTTTGATGTTCACGTCGATCATCTTTTCCCAATCCTGTACGGCCAGATCGACCCAGTTGGAAAACAGCATCAGCCCGGCGTTATTCACCAGAATGTCGACGGTGCCGTAGGTTTCCCGGGCGAATCTGGCCAGTGCCTGAGTCTGCTCCGCGTGAGTGACGTCAGTGGTGAACGCGACCACTTCATGGCCGGCTTCGCGCAATTGGCCGACGAAGGCTTCCAGGCCCCCTTTATCAAGTGCCGCAGCCACCACACGGACACCCTCTGCGGCCAGCGCGCGGGTGGTTGCCGCGCCGATACCAGACGATGCGCCCGTGACGATGGCGACCTTGTTTTGCAGATAATTCATGCTCACACCTCTTGGCGATAATGCGTTGGCGACCCTGCGTCGCACCGGGCGCAGGTCGTGGTTTTTCAGGCGTTGGCGGTTGGCCAGTCGGTGTAACCCTTGGCGCCACCGCCGTAGTAACTCTCGCGTGGCGCGATGGTCAGTTCGAGCCCACGACGCAGACGCGTCACGAGGTCGGGGTTGGAAATGAACAAACGACCAAACGCCACCGCATCAATCCGGCCCTGCGCCCGACGCTCCAGTGCCATCGCCAGGTCGTAGTTGTTATTGCCGATGAATGCCCCTGTGAACTGCGCACTCAATGCATCCAGATCCACACCTTCAGGCACGGTGCGCGAGGTGGCCGTGGCGCCTTCGACGAAATGCAGGTAGGCCAGATCGAGGGGGTTGAGTTGCTGGATCAGGTAGCCGTAAGTCGCCATGACATTGCTGTCGGGCGGCGTATTGCCGGCATCCGGCGTGACCGGCGAAAGACGAATGCCGACGCGCTCGCTGCCCCAGATCGAGACCACGGCTTCGGTGACTTCCAGGGTCAGTCGAGCGCGGTTTTCAATGGAGCCGCCGTATCGGTCCGTGCGCTGGTTGGTGGAGTCGCGCAGGAACTGGTCGAGCAGATAGCTGTTGGCGGAGTGCACTTCCACGCCATCGAAACCGGCGCGCTTGGCATTTTCGGCGGCCAGCCTGTATTGCTCGATGATCCCTGGAATTTCCCAGGTCTCCAGTGCGCGCGGCATCGACACCTCGACAAAGCCTTTTTCGGTGTACGTGCTGCCTTCCGCCTTGATCGCCGAAGGTGCCACCGGCGCAGCGCCGCCGGGCTGTAACTCGACACTGGAAAAACGCCCCACGTGCCACAACTGGCTGACGATTTTGCCGCCCGCTGCGTGTACGGCGTCGGTGACTTTTTTCCAGCCGGCGACCTGCTCTTCCGACCAGATCCCCGGCGTCATCGCATAGCCTCGGCCCTGCGCGGAAATATTCGTCGCCTCGGCAATGATCAGGCCGGCACTGGCGCGTTGGGCGTAGTACGTCGCGTGCATTTCATTCGGTACGCCGTCTTCGGCCATTCGGCTACGGGTCACCGGAGCCATGACAATCCGGTTGGCCAGTTGCAGTGCGCCCATGGTTACGGGTGAAAAAAGGTCGGTGTCTGAAGCGTAATCCGTCATAAATCCTCACAACCAATAGACCGGTCGTCTAGTAAATGAACCCAAAAAAAACGTCCCTGTGTCAGCAGACGTGCACGTGTGATCGGTGCAACCGCAAAGCTGCGTTGTCCCGGCTAGACCCTTGCCGCTGGGTGAGCGGGTAGCGGTTGCAGTTCGACCTTCTCCCACTTGGCGATCACCAGCGGTGCAATGGCATTACCCAATACATTCAACGTGGTGGTGCCGCTGTCGATGATCCTGAAGATGCCAGCAATCAGCGCCACGCCTTCCAACGGCAGCCCGGCTGAAGCCAATGTGGCCGACAGAATGATGATGGCAAAACCCGGCACCCCTGCCGCCCCTTTGGAGGTCAGCACCATCGTCACCACCAGCAGAATCTGCTGAGACAACGACAGGTCGATGCCATAAAGCTGCGCGACAAAGATTGTCGCCACGCCGAGAAAAATCGACGCGCCATCGAGATTGAATGCATAGCACACCGGCACCACGAAACTGACGATCCGACGCGGTACACCGTAGCTCTCCAGCTTGGTCATCAATTGCGGCATGACCGCCGCTGAGGCTGCACTGGAAAACGCCAGAATCAACTCGTTGCGGAAGTAGCGGATCAACTTGAAGATGTTTTCGCCAATCAAGTAGCAAATGCCACCCAGCACCACCAAAGCGAAAACCATCAGTGCCAGATACACCACGCCAATCAACTTGAGCAGCGGCAACAATGAGGCGAAACCAAACGTCGCTACCGTCGCGCCGATCATGCCAAACACCCCGATTGGCGCGTAGGCCATGACAATTGAGACGACTTTGAACATTGCATCGGAGAGGCTCTGAACCACGGCGATGAAAGGTGCACTTTTGTCTTTCGGCAATGCATTCAATGCCAGGCCCAACAACACGGCGATGAACAATACCGACAGCAACTTCGCCTCCGACATCGCCACGATCACGTTGTCTGGAACGATGTTCTGCAAAATCACCAGGGCGCCTTTCGAAGGCTCCAGGTTAATGGCCGCCGAACTGTGCGAGACGCCTGAAATATCGGTCCCGGTGCCGGGCTCGAAGAGGTTGGCGAAACACAAGCCAATGACGATCGCCAGCGCGGTAATTGCAAAGAAATAGCCGAGCGACTTCGCCCCCATGCGGCCAAACGACTTGCTGTCGCCACCGCCTGCAATCCCCAGGATCATGCAACAGAACACAATCGGTACAACCACCATCTTCATCATCTTGATAAAGATGTCACCGAGCGGTTTTAAGATCTCGGCGCTGACCCATGTTTGATACTGCGGATGCGTATTGAAGTACCAACCGACGAGCACGCCAAGCAACAGCCCGGCAACGATTTGCCACACCAAGGGAATACGTTTCATGTCTAGCCTTCTTGTTGGAATGAAAGGTCTGCGGGTAATCGCAGTTGCTAGAGTCATGAGCTTCCAGCTCACTAGAGATCAAATGGCACAACGCGGTTGTGCCATGCCTGTTGTTACTTGGCGAACAGTTGGCTCATATCCTTGAAGGCCTTGAACTCGAGGGCGTTGCCGCACGGGTCGAACAGAAACATGGTGGCTTGCTCGCCCACCTGACCTTTGAAACGAACGTACGGTTCGATCACAAACTCGGTCCCAAACGACTTCAGACGCTCGGCCAACGCTTCCCATTGCGCCCAACCCAGGATGATGCCGAAGTGCGGCACCGGCACATCGTGACCATCGACCGGGTTGCTGTGAACGCTCTCTTGCGAGGCGGTTTTCGGGTGTTCGTGAATGACCAGTTGGTGACCATAAAAATCGAAGTCGACCCACTGCGTGCTGGAGCGCCCTTCCTCAAGACCAAATACCTCACCGTAAAAGGTCCGCGCTGAAGCCAGGTCGTAAACAGGGATTGCCAGGTGGAAAGGTGAAAGGCTCATCAGAACTCCAGATATTTTTGTTGGTTGGCGAATTCCCACCGTCATTGGCGCTCTCGGTTCAGCCGTTGCCGGGGATGGGAAACATCCTAGGACGGAAAACCAAACAGAAAAATCAATATATATTTCTTAGAAACACAATTAATATTTGTGAATGATCAAAGAACTCAAGACACTCATCGCTGTGGCGCGCGAAGGCACATTCGCTGCGGCCGGCAACAAGATCGGCCTCACGCAGGCCGCCGTCAGCGCACAAATCCAGCGGCTGGAGGCGGAACTCGGCTTCGAGATATTCGACAGGAAAGGCCGCTCGGCGCACCTCAACAAAATGGGCCACCAGATCCTGCTGCAAGCGCAGGAGTTGCTCAGGCTTTACGAAAACCTGGGCTCGACGACGATGGGACAACCGCCCAGTGTGCTGGTGAACATCGGCGCCATTGCGTCGGTGCAGCGTTCCTATTTGCCGGATGCGCTGGCGAAGTTTCACCAACATTGCCCGCAGTGCCGCACGCGTGTGGTCCCGGGGCTGTCGATGGAGATGGTGAACCTCGTCGACGCTGGCGAGATCGACATGGCCGTCATCATTCGCCCGCCTTTCTCGCTGCAGAGCGATCTGCGCTGGACGACTCTGACGCTGGAGCCCTACCGTCTGATCGTGCCGCGCAACGTGCCGGGAGAAGACTGGTCTGAACTGCTCTCCAGCCAACCCTTCATTCGCTATGACCGATCATCCTTCGGCGGCAGACAGGTCGACCGCTTTCTGCGGCAAATGCATTTCACCTTGCATGAGGTGTGCGAACTGGATGAGCTGGAGGCGATCGTCAAACTGGTGGAAAACGGTGTCGGCGTTGCGCTGGTGCCGCAAACAACGCCCGAACCGCAATGGCCGGCAGGCGTGCGGGCACTCGACCTCGGGGCGCACACTTTTCACCGGGATATCGGCCTGGTCCATCGCTCTCGCCGCAGCATGACTGAACCGGTGCGGAAGATGGCTGACCTGATCAGTGAGCAGGTCAAGGGCGGCTTCCTCTAGCAACACAACGCTGGTTGCCAATGATCAAATCAGGAGTGGCGAACCTTGAGTCCGGCTACGTGAATCGGCGCAGAGCTCACATCACGCCGTGACGACGGTCAACTCCGGCCAGATTTATGGCTGTGCAGCGTCAATGGCTGACGCCACACGCGGTCATTCGCAGCGTTGCCAAACAAGCTTTGCTACTCTGCCGCATCCACTCCATCAGGACAAACGGCGATGGAAATTGCCCCGCAGTTCATTGTTCATGAAACCGACCATTGGATTATCAACCACCACCTGGCGAGCGCCCTCCCCGGGTATCTGATGCTGGGTTCCAGGCTCAACACCTCATCATTGGCTGATCTATCGGCTGACGCACTGGCGGAAATGGGTGGCCTGCTGGCCAAGACCCAGCAGATCATGGAGCGGCTATTGACTCCTGCGCATCTCTACATTGGCCGCTTTGGTCATCAACCGGGCTGGCCCATTCACTTCCATTTCATTCCGGTTTATCACTGGGTCGAAGACTTGTTCTGGAAGGATGAGCGCTATCGGCAACTGGCAAACTTTGCCTACGCTGAAAACGCCCTCGCGGCGACTGACGGTGCCGAGCTGACGCTGTTTATCTGGAGAGAGTTTGGGGAAAACCCGGCACCTCCAGAGACGCCGGGGCTGTCGGTCGAAGAAGTGATCACCCAACTGCGTCATGCGTTCCGGTGATCAAAAATCGCGGTTCGATGCGCTGTCCTTACTTAGATGAAATGGCATCTCCCGCTAATTTCAAAGTGTTCGAAAACGCCGCACGCTTGGGCAGTCTGGCGGCGGCTGTGCTTGAGTTGCACGTCAGCGTCGGTGCGGTCGCATCGCTGAAGGCCGTCATTGTTTAACGTTTTTTGGAATGTGTTTAAGGACACCTGACGTTACGTCCGAAAGGCTACAACGCCTTGCGCCGTTGCCTACGACTACGCCAGAATCCGCCGGCTTGTGCGCTTGGCATGCCATCGGTAACTTGATTCGCGTCACTGATTCTCAGTGATCGGGTTTAGTAGCCCGTGGTAAATGAAAGTGCACAAGCGTCTGTCAAAAAGGTATTCACGTACCTGCACTTGATGGCGGCTGTGCGTAGGGCGCCCCCGGGCGCGCCGGCTTTCTTCTTTTCCCCGGTCTACTAACCTGCGCACCGCTGCCACCCCCTGTTTAGTAGCTCGGCGCGGCGGCCACATAACAGGAAAAAGAAGAACATGTTCAAGATAACGCCGAACCCTCCGGACACTGATCCGGCTTCACCGTACGAATCACTCGATTGCAGAAAAATGCACGACGCGGCTGAACGCGCACTCGATCATTACCTCAATCCCGCTGCCGCGATCATGGCTGCGCCGTATCAGGCGAGCACGATGTTTCTGGTTAATCCGGAAACGGATACCGAGTCATTGCTGGTCAACGCCTGCGAATCGCTGGCCTCGGCCTCCATCATGCTGGGGGATGTCGCGGGGTTGGTGGATGGGCCGATTCGCAAGACGTTGCTGGGTATTGCGCAGGTGGTGATGCTTGGGGAGTTGGCAGTGAATCGGGCTTTGGACAGGGTTGAGATTACAGACTAGGTCCATACCGCTCAGTGGCGATTTGGCCGTCGCCACTGAACGGATCAGATTTTGAATGCTTGTGCATGGTTGCTTTCGGACATTTTCGGCTTCTCGCGGAGATAGAATTGCGGCGGCTGGTTCTTTCTGTGATGAGCTGACACTTCGTCCGGTCTATTTCAGGCATAACCCGTAGTCGATGCCTCATGAAGCGCCACCCTTGAAACTCTAACATTCAGCGATGGAATGAGAATGTCCAAAAAAATCATCTATGCCAAAGAGTTCGACATCTGCGTATCGATGTCAGATTTAGTAACCTGGGAAGGTGACCAGAAGACTCCCAGCGCCGACCTGCAGGCGGTATTTACAATCCTTGAAATTCCCGTCGACATTCTCGAACTCCACGAGTTGTATTTTGCCCACCCTTACAACGGCTACGGCGACGTGCATGTGTATCATGCTGAAAATAACGGAGGCAGTATTTTTGCCATCGACTTGTATCGAGAGCTCACGGATCAGCAAGATTTGACAGGTCTATTTCTGCGTATTGAAGGCCCTGCATTTGATCAGGCTCTCGCTCATCTCCGGTCTTTCTTTGACAGCGCCAGAAGGCAAGTAGCATTTGAGCAGGCAAGTTACTCCAGGCGACTTCGCGAAAGGCTTGACGCAAGCAGGTACCCTCGACTGGTCGAAGAAGATCACGACTTCCTGCAGCAGCATTTCATTCATCGGTGACGCTAGCCAATCAGACACTGCACAAGTCCGATTCAGCATTGGCTTCTCGCCATTGCTCCTCGGTACCGAGTTTTTGTCATCGGCAAGGAGATTCGTGGCCAAAAAGCCCACGGCATAGTGCCGCGACACGACGTTGATGTTTAAACAGGAAGCATTGCAACAGTGCGATTTGAGGTGGTCTGAGTCGAATGCATGGATGCTGGTGTACCCGATTCGAGACGCCAGAACTTTGTGCTTTGACTTCATGTACAACCACCAAGAGCCGCCTCAGAAAACGTTGTCTGTACTGCTAGGGAAGTACCCGGAATGTACGGTTATCGATTGGTCGGCGGGACGTTTGGCCTGTATTGAGGCCGAGAGTGTTGACGTTGAGACGCTAGCGGAAATCATCCAGGACGTTGCCGCGGCTGTTTGGGGTGACCACAGCTCGGTCATCGATGCTTCTTATGAGGAAATGAGTAGAGCCTGATCCGAAGCGTTCATGCCTGGAGCCGTTCCTGAGCAACAATTGACCACAAACGTGGGCTCCCTGGTCCACCGTAATCGAAGGAGATGTTTTCAATGCTCCCCCCTGACAACGACTTGAGGGCCAACTTCATAGAAGTGCTCAAGGAAATCACCGCGCTGATGTCCATTGCATACGAACAAACCGGCCCAGTACCGGACGACCATCCGTTAGCTCAGGCGGGTTTGGAGAGTGGTGGTGAAATCGTTCTGGATTATGTCGATCACAATGAGGCTGGATTAGCGTTCGAACACCTGCTTTACATGATTAATGAGCCACCCCTCATTATTTCCGAAGAATGTACAAACATCCTGGCCCACATCGCAAAGGTTCTGGAGATGCCGTTTAAAAGGGGCGAAAGCTGCCAAGTATGAACGGCCGCTTTCGGCCAAAAGCGGACGGTTCCCGAAAAACATCATTGAAGCATTTTGCTACTATTGGGCGCTCTTGCCCATTAGCGCGACGTAAACCTTAGGTTCTTCCATGTTCGACAGAAGCGACTTTGATCAGCTCTCCAGTGAGCAACTGACTTTTTGGACAGCGCACAATGATTGTCCCGGTCTCTATTACGTCACCTATCCAGCAATCGCCTTTCGATGCTCTGCCTCTCAGGAGATCATCAGGATAACCCGCGCCCCCAAACGGCAAGGCGACAACGGATTAAACTTCTGGCTTCACGCGGAATGGATGGATTGGCGACCTGGAGGAGAAAGTTATTTCCCAGGCTACGTTTCTGACGCTCAGTTTGAAGAAATCTCGGAAGCTGTTTTCAATCAGATGGTTGCGGATCAGGCGTTTGAATTGATCGCTCCGCTCAAACAACCGCTGCATGAGTCGACCGGTTTCGTCGGAGCGTTATTGATGTACTCAATGAAGACGGAGTTCATCGTTTCGCTGTTCGCGGAGTATGAAGACGAATACATACATTTCTATTGGGACACGACTTCGTGATCGGCAGCTAAGGATCGATTGCAGCCCTCCGCCACAGGCAGTAATCGGCCAAATGAAGACATTCGCCGAGCCACATGCAAGCATCAAGCAAGAGCGGTTCCTCTCCCTGTTACCCCCCAAAACAATAAAGCCCAACTCTAGACAGGGATGCAAGATGAGCGTGGATCGCTTACAAAGCGATTCATTAAAAGGACGAGCACGATGAACCGAACCAGTCATATCTGCCTGATGGCCACCTACAACGAGTGGATGAACGCAAAGATTTATGAGGCAGCCAGAAGCCTGTCAGATGAAGAGCTCTCAGTGGATAGGAAAGCATTCTTTGGTTCAATTCTCGGGACGTTGAACCACTTGGTGGCCGGCGACACTGCCTGGCTAAAGCGATTCGCCAAGCACCCAGCTAACTACTTGGCTCTGGGACTGATTCAGCAGCTTCCTGCCCTCCAAAGCCTCGACCAGTTGCTGTTCTCGAATATCCGAGAACTTTCGGCACAGCGTGTGTGGCTTGATCAGAAAATTGTCGAGTGGTCTCGCTCCATTGCAGAGCTGGACCTGGATCACACCCTCGATTACACAAGCATGAAAGGAATACAGGCTGACAGGAGCTTTTATGGTTTGGTCATGCATTTTTTCAACCATCAGACGCACCACCGCGGACAAGTTACTACGTTGCTTTCACAAGCGGGTGTCGACATAGGCGATACGGATCTTGTCGTCCTCATTCCATCCGAGCCCGGCACAGAGTAGAGAAACCTAGCGCTAGGCCGGGTATTGTTACATTCGATCGGGCCGTCGAAACAGCACAGCCATCCAGGCTGGTTGTCGATCCCGAGTGACGGCAATCGGCCAGAAGCGGACGCTCCCGAGTATTGACTTTATCAGCGGAGATTCAGGGCCGGGGTTGAGTTGAGTTGAGTTGAGTTGAGTTGAGGCCAAGCTAATCTCCAAGCTCGAATTGCTGAAACCCTACACGCCTGACGTAAACCCAAAAGTCATGTCTTGGCTCATACTGCTCCATGCAAACCCTGTGAACCTGACGCAGCTCATCTTCGTCGATCAGGATACGATCCCAATCGAAGTCAGGGTTCGTGGAAATGGCATAACTAGGGTAAGGTTTGTCGAGATCGAAGTGGATCGAGTAAACGAAAAACGGAGATTCCCCCGGCATGTAGGTTTCGTACAACCGCATCAGTTCTGGCATCTGTGCTTTACAGTGCTGTTCGGCGAACTTCAGTACTTGGGGTAAATCATCCCACGCAGCGTTGACCGCGCGTTGCGCGGCGGCGACCCTTGCGCGAGGTGGCTCGTCATTGCGATGTTGGACGTAAATCAATCGACTGCCGAATTGGTATTCGCATTGCCAGACACCCGATGGAGCACGCCAGTGGCCAAGCATGGATTCGGTCAGTAAATTGATGCCCATATGAGTGCCACACAGATTAAAAGGTGTTCAGGGTACCCTCTCAAATACCGACCTGTGAAGGCCGCAGGCGTTTGGGCTATTTGCCGAAACCCATGGAGATCCAACCGTCAGCATTGGGACGAAAGCGGCCTCTTGTAAAGGGCAGCTATTGGCCAGAAGCATTCACTCATTGAGCGTTTTTACACACTCTGGGCCGAAAGCAGCCGCTCCACCACTAGCAGCTTTCGCGCAAATAACCGCCCTACACGAGCGATCCCTTTTACCCCGACTGATATCAATGAACGCTGGCATTCCAAGGATCGCTACTGCTCCAACCATTCTGAATAAATCCGTGGAAGAAGCGCCTGCAACCATTCGACAAATACTTGCACCTGTGGCGCCAAATGCGTCCGACTCGGGTACAGCACCGACACAGACCGTGGAGTTGGCCGATAGGGCCTTAGAATTTCCACTAAAGCGCCACTGCTCAAATATTCAGCCACGGTGATACCCGGTGCTTGGATTATTCCAAAGCCGGAGACACAGCACTTAACGTATGCATTGGACTCGGTAACGGAGATGCCCGCGTTACTGACAAATGCTTGATCAATACCCTTCACCGAGAAATGCCAAGGCAACGTCCTGTTGTTTTGACCGGAAAGAAAATTGACGCCGCGATGAGTGCTCAGATCTGCAATGGTCAGCGGTTCGCCGTGTTCTTGCAGGTATTCCGGCGCCGCACACGTCACCATCGTTGCCATGGCTATCGGGCGAGCGATCAACGTAGAGTTTGGCAAATCACCGATACGTAAAGCACAGTCGACGCCTTCACCGACCAGGTCGACGGTGCGATCGGTAACACCCAGAACTATGTTGATACCGGGGAAGTCGTCGGTGAATCCTTTCAGGCTATTGATGAATTCCAGTTGCGCGAAAGCGCTCGGGATGTCGACGCGAAGTCGGCCCTCGAGCGTTGCTCCGCTGCGGTCAAACATTGAAGTTGCGGTAGAAATATCCGCGAGAATGTCCTGCACGCGCTCATAGAAAAGTTGGCCTTCAGTGGTGAGTGCCACCTTTCTGGTGGTGCGCTGAAACAGGCGCACCCCCAAGGTTGTTTCAAGCTCTTTGATATAGCGGGTGACCTGAGGCCGTCCGATGTCCATTGACTCGGCGGCTCTGGTGAAGCTGCCTAGCTCAGCGAGTCTGGCGAAAAGTCGCATTGATTGCAGCAGTTCCATAAAGCCTCACCTGGCAAATTCCCATTATTGCCTCAGGATAGAATAATCATGTCTTGTTTTGCGCATTTATTGCGCGCGACCAAAAGCGAAAGATGCTCCCCTGCAAACTAGTAGCGGTTTGCAGCCACCGAATCGTTTTTGGAGATCTGCATGAAAGCCTGGTTATTGAAAGATTTTGGCCTCGAGAACTTGCACCTGGAAGAAACCGCAACGCCTCAACCCAAGGCCGGCGAATTGCTCATAAAGGTCGGCGCTGTCTCTCTCAACTTTCGCGACAAGGCCATCGTGGATGGCATCTACGAGCCGCATCTGGTGCCCAAGCCTCTGATACCGGTAAGCGATGCGTCGGGTACTGTCGTGGCCGTCGGTAATGGCGTCAGCCGTTTCTCTATTGGAGACCGAGTGAACTCCCACCTTTACTCACGCTGGCTGGATGGCATGCCCGCGCCGGATGAGCCAAATTACTGCTTTGGCTCGCCGTTGCCTGGTGGCCTGGCGGAGTACATGATCATCCATGAAGACAGTGCGGTCCGTGCTCCCGACAACATGTCGGATGAGGAAGCGGCGACCCTTCCCATTGCTGCTCTGACAGCATGGTATGCGCTGGTTGATTTCGGCCGGATCGAGGCTGGCCAAACCGTTTTGGTTCAGGGCTCAGGAGGTGTTTCTGTTTTCGCAACACAAATTGCGACGGCGCTTGGCGCCAACGTTATCGTCACCTCCAGTCGAGATGACAATCTGCAAGCCATGAAACAACTGGGTGCTGTTGCAGGCGTAAATTACCGCACCAGCCCTGACTGGGCAGAGCAAGTCCTTGAGCTCACTGACGGCAAAGGTGTCGATCTGCTGCTGGACGTGGCAGGCGGGGATGGCATCAATCAATCGATTGCAGCGACCAAGGTAGGCGGACGCATCGCCCAGATCGGCTTCCTGAGCGGCCAAACCACTGCGCTGAACCTGATGCCTTTGATCTTCCGGCAAACCACTATTCGTGGCATCGCCGTGGCCCCTCGCTCCTCATTTGATCGAATGAATGAGTTCCTGAATGAACACAGAATCCGCCCGGTCATCGACCATGTGTATCCATTTGATCAGGCACGCGAAGCGTACGAGCACTTAGCCAGGGGCGCCTTTGGTAAGGTCGTCATCAAGATCTCATAACTCATGAACAGGTCTGGGTCACCCGGCGGTTGGGTACCAACGTGGCTGTTTGATATTGATCGCGTGTTCGGTATTCCAGTGCAGAGACGTTCTGCCGAATGTGACGAAAAGTCAGAATCTCTGGCTTGAGTTTTAACGCAGGGCGACGCTGGGTTGGCTCACAACCCAAGGTTCGCGCGGGGATGTTGTAGTTCAACGCAACCCTCACTCGAAGAATCGGAGAATCGGAGAATCGGAGAATCGGAGAATCCAGGAAACACACACGCACACTTTCTTCAAACGTATTGCGATAACCAGGCTGACTGAACGAGTACCGCCTTAAGTAGCCAGGGCGCAACGCCCTGGCAGACAGCAGAGACTACTTTTTCTTCTTCGCCGGTTTTTCGGCCTTCTCTGATTTCTCAGATTTCTTGGCCTTTTCGGGCTTGCTATCAGCTTTCTTGGCAGACTTCTTCGGTTCCGCGTCTTTTTTCTTGTCTTTCTTATCCTTGTCGGAGGATTTCGAAAGAGCCGAAGCCGCCGCAGCCTTCTTCGTCGGTGATGACTTTTTGTCTTTCAACTCTTTGCTGGCTTTGGAAGCTTCACCTTTGCTTTTCTTATCGTCTTTAGCCACGTTGACCACCTCTCGGAGCATGCCGGTATTGGCAGATCGCCTGTGGAATTATCCATGGGCTAATCATTAGGTGAGCGTGCCCGGGAGCGGTTCAAATTCTTTTGCAGTGTCTTGAAAGGAATTCGCTCATTGGTGAAGGTGTGTTTTCGGCCAGGATTGGACACTCGATTTATTCACGCCAAGTAGGAGGGATTTTGCGAACTATTGTTTGAGAGCGATCCACTCTATAGGCTTGCCACCTGATAGCGGTCGACGCCTGCGGATCAACAAGGACATGGAGCGCCTGCTGAAGAAGCGGCAACTGAATGTGCAGGAACAAAATGCCGTGACTGCCCATGACCTCATGAGCACCGCAGAATTCTGGCGGGATGCAGAGGTTCCCGCTGCGTTGGCACGTTTCGGCGAAAGCCAAAGCGTTGACTGACGAGCAACCGTTGTACTTGAACTTGAAATCGACTTTCCGTGAATGCCACGCCTTTACGGCTTGCTCTTCGATCAAGCGGAACGGTTCATTGCGTTCCAAATCGACACGGATCTTAATCATCAGCACGTTGTTGCCGTGAATCATGGGAAGACGTGTCCGCTCATCAGAACCAGTGCATCGCCCAGCGAGGCACTGGCAAAGGCTTTGCCGTGATTGCTTTGCAAATCAGGCGTGAAGTCCTTGCGAAACGTTATATGAACGTCGGGCTATCAGCCAAGAAGGGAACCAGTGAATCTACAACTTGAAATTGAGAGGATCTTCGCGGGGAAAGCATTTGCCCGCCCACTGTTCTATTCCCATCCGGGAGGTCTGCGATTTGAACTCTCTGAAACGGGTGAAATGATTGAGCGATTTCTGACAGCAGTGAGCAAAGCAACAAAGATCTGCAGCGATGTCTTCGTTAATGACGCGAAGCTTGTTGCTTGCCTGCGCATTCATTCTGGTAGCAATCGATTTGCTCATCGGCCCCAGATTCACGCTCTTCGGTCTGCCGGCATCAATCTACCTAGGGGGTGCTCAATCTGGAGTGAGATGAGGGACCGGGATGAATGGTTTTGCGAAAAGGAGCCGGAGTTTTGGGTCAACGTCGCCTTCGAAGCGCCTGCGACTTTGCTTCGAGCATTGCTCTGGTGTGCTTTGGCTAAGGACTTTGGCGTTATCGAGCCTAAACCCAAGTGCGCCGTATACCTGTTCAATTTAAACAAGCACGCCATGGTTTTCCCCTACGACGACAGAGGCATGGACGTGGTCGGCCCCAACAAAGATCTGCTTTCACAGCTATATCGTCAGCATCATAGCTGGCTGCTGGATCACGACCGACACGCGATGGACAACACCTTCGCATAGCCGACGCACTAGCTTCATTGCGTACAGTCGCGCTCAGTGACTGGTTTGGCACACAGAGATGCAGGGGTTTTCAATTTCCTTGGCCATCCTCAATGCACTTTAGCCAGACGCGTTTGCCAATCGCCGCCCTGGATGTTCTGACACTCTTGCTCCGAGTCGAAGCGGACATTGCGATCGGTAAGCTTCAACTCGATACCAGCCTCGTTCAACGCGATAGCCGTCAGCTCGAAGATCCGCTCTTTCGCCTCAATTTGGGCGAGCTGTCTGTCGGCCAGCGTTTCAAACACCCAGATCACTTTCAGGGTGTGAGCCACTGCATTCAGGTCACCCGTGTGGGTAAGCCAGGTAAAGCCTTTGATTTCACCTTTTGCTGTTTCGCACGCCTCGGTCAGCGTGGTGATCAGCAGGCGCTCCAACCGCGCCAGTTCACGTTTGCCTGCAGGCATTGCAAGTTCCTTCCAAAGATCAACAAGGGAAGCGGCATCCCAGGTTTTCTGATCGAGGAGTATACCGACGATATCCCTCATCAACGTTGATGCCCGCGGGCTGAATACTGCCCTCCAGACCAACCTGCTAATCTCTCTCCATGAAAACCGCCATCATCTCCGACACCCACGGCCTCCTCCGCCCCGAGGCGCTGACCGCGATCCAGGGCGTTGAACTCATCCTCCACGCCGGCGACATTGGCAGCGCGGAGATCCTCAGCCAATTGGCGCAAATCGCCCCAGTCCACGCCGTGCGCGGCAACAACGATCTGGATCTGTCTTGGGCAAATGACCTCCCCGACCACCTCACGCTCGACCTCAACGGCTGGCAAACCCTACTCATCCACGACATCGCCGACGTCCCCGCCCTCCTCGACAACCATACCCGACTGATCATCACCGGCCATTCCCACAAGCCCTTGATCGAATGGCGCGGCGAGCGGCTTTACCTGAACCCGGGCAGCGCCGGTCGCCGTCGTTTCAAATTGCCGGTGACGCTCGCCCTGCTCGACGTGGGCGCTGATGCTCTGCAACCACAACTGATTCACCTGCTGCCCTGACCCGCCAGTTCGGTTGTGCCTTGGCGCGCTCGCACATCATCGTTTTCCGAGCCAAAATTGCCCACTTCCCAATCAACCCCAGGAAAGCCACGACCGAACATGAGCGAACTCCCCCGATCCAACGCGAGGCATGACGCGGCGAAACGGAAGAAAATCCACGCAGCGGTCACGGCGAGAAAATTGGCAAGTGCGGCGAACACAACCAAGTGGGATGAACTGATCGACCATTTCCGCAGGCTTGAGGGCTGGCGTCCGTCCTATCGATCCAAGTACGTCAACGGATATATCTCGGAATGGGACGTCGAGTGGTTCTACCATTTGCCGTTTCCCTTTGCGGGCGTCGAATGGTTCGACATCGGCTTATGGGAACAGGCCCCCTCAGAAGGACGACTGCTGGCACGCAAGATCATCGACCACACCGACGAGATATCGAAGGCCGTGGCGCACATTGGATTCGAGTTTGAAGTACGCGCTGACATCTTGAGAATCTGGGGATACTTGCCCAAATCCTATGACGACTTTCCTAGTGCTCCAGCGCCTTCGCCATGATGATCGTGCGCTCCGCCTGATGGTACTCATCCCGGACTTTCGTGAAGCCCAGCGCCGCGTAGAAGCCTTCGGCAGTAATCGACGAGGGCACACGCAGCAGGTCGATACCTGCGCTCAGGGCGGCTGTTTGAAGCTGCTCCATGAGGTGTCTGCCGACCGCCAGCCCTTGATGGCGTGGATCGACAAACACGCTGCGAACAACGTCGTGATCAAGGCTCGCGGTGGCCACGACATGACCGTCGAGCGTGGTCACGAAGACCTGACGCCGGGCCAACAAGTCCAGGACAGCTCGCGGCGAGAAACTTTGCTCAACCTGATCAATGATGTCAGATGAATAGTCCAGCGCGTTGGACTCGCGAAGCGTGTGGATAATGACCCGGCTGATCGCCGAGGCATCTGCCGGGGTTGCGGTGCGAATCAGGTAATCCATTCTGATGAGCCCTTCCAATCATTGGCGAGACGAGTGCCGCGCAGACAAATGACAGCCATTACAGCGGTTTAGTCTGTAATCACAAAACCAGCGTTGAGCCCGTGCTACGGCTGATATAGAACATTTTGGCAGCATTTTGCGCCATTGCTCATTTCTTACCTGCCGTGAAACTTTTCCGCCCCATCCGGCCTGATCACCTAACCTCTTAGGTTGTGTGTTAATCGAGAGTCGGCCTGCCCCATGCGAAACACCTTGAAGTCGTTGTTTCTTATCGTATTCATGCTGCTCGCCGCCGGCAGTCCATCGCTGTGGGCCGCCGATCTGCCGGCGCCTGCCGCGACCGCTGCCGCCCCGCTCCCGGTGATCTCGCAAAGTGACTTGCAGGCCCTGCAACAACGCCTCGATGGCCTCAAACAACAAATTTCCGCCGCGAACAATTACAACCAGCTCGAGGGCCCGCAGGATCGGGTGCAGGCGTTTATTCTGGACGTCGACAAGTTGTCGGCGGCGTTGTTGCCGCAGCAGGCGCAGTTGGCGGTGCAATTGGGCGTGCTGGGCGCGGCGCCAGATACGGAAATCGCCGCCGAGCAGGCGGACATCGTCGCGCAGCGGGCGGCGCTGACGGAGCAGAAGAACAAGGTTGATGGGACGCTGAAAAGTCTGGCGGCGCTGAAGCAGAGTGCGGCGGACCTGATTACGCAAATCGCCGGGATTCGGCGCACGTTGCTGGAGAGCGAGCTGACGCTGGGCACGCAGAGTGTGCTGAACCCGGATTTCTGGACGCCACTGGTCAAGCCTTCGCTGGACGATCGTCAGCGCTTCGGCTTTTTCGTCGATCAAGTGGCCCAAACCTGGGCCACGGTGTGGGCACCAGGGCGGTATTTTTTCACCTTAGTGCTGATGTTGCTGGCGCTGGTGGTGTGGACGTTCGGCCGGCGTCTGGCCGAGCGTGGGCTGACCTGGCTTTGCATTCATCGCGTGCCCGAGGGGCGCTTGCGCCGCAGTGCACTGGCGTTTGCTTCGGCGCTGGCGACGATTGCGACCACCGCCCTCGCCCTGCATTTGCTGTTCTACGCGCTCACTCGTCACGCGCCACTGACGCCCGTGCTGTCGACGTTTTCCGAAGAGTTCGAAAAGGCTGTGTATGCCTGCGTGCTGATCACCGGGCTGAGTCGTGCGTTGTTGTCGATCAATCATCCGTCATGGCGGCTGCCGGCGATTCATGATCAGGTGGCGCAAACGCTGAAACGCTTCCCGCGTATTCTCTCCGGCACGTTGCTGGTGCTGGTGACACTGGTGCAGGTATGCAACGCCACCGGCATGAGCAGTCAGATCGTGCTCGCCGGGCGCGGTGTGACGTCGATGGTGGTGATGGTCATCGTCGTGACGCTGCTGTTGCGCGTCGGCAAAGTGCGCAAGGCGTTGGTGGCCGGCAATGACCCGCAAGCGAACAGTACGTTTGCCGGGGTGATGTACACCATCGTCAGTATCGCGATGTTTGTCTCGGCGATTGCACTGCTCACCGGCTACGTGTCGCTGGCGCGTTTTATCACCTATGAAGTGGTCTGGGCCTACATTGTGCTGTCGGGTTTTTACCTGCTGATCCAGGTGATCAAGGACGGCTGCGAGTACGCTTTTTCGCCCAAACACGCGAGCGGCAAGGCGCTCAAGCAGTTACTTGGCATCGGCGATCGGCGTCTCGATCAGATCTCGATTCTGTTGTCCGGATTCAGCCGCGCCGCCCTGTTGCTGCTGGCGGTGATTGCGTTGTTCGTCGGTGGCATCGGCACCACGCTCGGGCAGTTGGCGAGCAACATCATGGCCATCCTCGGCGGCGCCGGGTTGCGCAAATTCAACATCGTCCCGGCGCATCTGCTCAACGCAGTGCTGGCGCTGATGATCGGCATCTGGCTGATCCGCGCCTTGCGCCGTTGGCTCGACAATGAATTCCTGCCCAAGACCGACATGGACCCGGGCATGTGCGCGTCGTTGAGCACGCTGTTTTCCAACATCGGCTATGCCTTTGTGATTCTGCTGACGCTATCGTCGCTGGGCGTGCAGTGGACCAACCTGGCGTGGATTGTCAGTGCGCTGTCGGTGGGCATTGGTTTCGGTTTGCAGGAAATCGTGAAGAACTTCGTTTCGGGTCTGATTCTGCTGACTGAGCGGCCGGTGAAGGTCGGTGATTTGATCAGCATCAGTGGTGTCGAAGGCGATATCCGGCGGATCAACGTGCGCGCCACGGAGATCCAGCTCAGCGACCGCTCGATCGTGATCGTGCCGAACTCGCAACTGATCTCGCAGAACCTGCGCAACGTTACGCTGGGTGGCAGTGCTCAGGGCGTGGCGTCGCTGGAATTGATGTTTCCGCTGGATATCGACCCTGAAGAGGTGAAGGAACTGCTGTTGGGCACCTACCGCGAGAACGAAACCATCCTCGATAAACCGGCGCCGTTTGTACGGTTCAGCAAATTGTCGCCGGACGGGATCACGTTGACGGTGACCGGGTACGTGGGCAGCCCGAGGATTGTCGGTGTGACCAAAAGTGATTTGTTGTTCGAGATCCTCAAGCGTTTGGGCACGGCGGGGATTGCGCTAGCCAAGCCGCCGAGTGCGTAGCAGACACAATCCCTGTGGGAGCGGGCTTGCCCGCGAAGGGGCCAACCCATTCAAAATCTCCAGCGACAGACACACCGCTATCGCTGGCAAGCCAGACTCCCACAGGTCATGCGCTGTGAATGCAATCTGCACCACACCACAAACCCCCTGTAGGAGTGAGCCTGCTCGCGATAGCGGTGTGTCAGCTAATAATGAGTTGGCTGACACACCGCTATCGCTGGCAAGCCAGACACCCACAGGTTATGCGGCGTGAATGCTATCTCCAACAGGTCATGCGGCGTGAATGCTATCTCCAACAGGTCATGCGGCGTGAATGCAATCTGCACCACACCACAAACCCCCTGTAGGAGTGAGCCTGCTCGCGATGGCGCCGTGTCAGCTAATAATGAGTTGGCTGACACACCGCTATCGCGAGCAGGCTCACTCCTACAGGGGGGTGTGAATCAGTTATGCCCGAAGCGCCTATCAGGCTGCTTTTTAGGTCTTTATTGACGATCAATGGGCAACCTTATACTCGCCATGTTCACCCACCGTTCAATAAGGATGTTCCATGCCTCAACGTCTTTTGCTGGCGGCACTGTTCCTCGCAGTCGCCGGTTGCGCCAGCCCTCCTCCTGCGTCCGTTCACACCCATGATCCCGCCAGTTCAACCCTGCAAGGCGACGCCGCACGACCGGCGCAGGCGCAATGGTTGCGCACCGAGTTGTACTTCTCGGTGGGGTCGATTGATGGCAAGGACGGTGCGGTCAACCCGGCGCGCTGGCGTGAGTTTCTCGACAGGGAAGTGACGCCGCGCTTTCCCGACGGTTTCACGGTGCTCGATGCTTACGGGCAGTGGAGCGATCACGGGGCGAAGGAGCCAGAGCGCTTGAGCACCAAAGTCATTGTGATCTTGCATGAGAACAGTGCGAAAAACGGTAACAACATCGAAGCGATACGCCTGGCGTACAAACGCATCACCGGCGACCTTTCGGTCCTGCGGCTGTCGCAACCGGCGCAGGTTTCGTTCTAGTCCGAAAGCGGTTCAGGAGCTTGCCGAGGCGTCAACGCCACGCGACTCAACCCCGCCAGAATCAACGCGCCCACCAGCAACACGCCAATCCCCAGAAAAGCCCCATACCCGACCACAGTCACGCTGGAATACAGCATGTACAGGCACAACCCAAAAAACAGCAACGGCAACAGCGGATACAACGGCACCCTCACCGGCCTCGGCACCTGCGGAAAGCGCCGGCGCAAAATGATCAACGCGACACTGCTCAAACTCAAAAACAACCAATACACCGGGGTCAGGTACTCGACCATGGTATTGAAGCCGCTCTGGGTAAAACTGCCAAACAACACCAGCAACAACGCCACCGCGCCTTCGGCCAGCAACGCCTTGCGCGGCACACCGTGGCGATCATCCCAATCCCCAAAAATGCGCAACTGCGGCACATCGCGAGCAGCAGCGTAGGTGGTGCGAGCACCCACCAGCAGCGTCGAGTTGATGGTGGCGATGGCGGCAATGCCCACCATCAGCAAAATCAACATGACCCCCGGAGCGCCAAAAGCGCGGTTCAACAGCTCCACTGCCGGCGCATTGCTCGCCGCCAGCCCGGCGAATCCCAGGCCTTGAACGAACGCCCAATTGAGCGCCAGATAGATGATCATCAACACGCTCAGCGCCCCCAGCATGGCGATGAAAATCCCCCGCCGACCGTCACGCACTTCCGCCGATAACGTTGCCGCATCGCTCCAGCCACCAAACGCCAGAAACACGAAAATCATCGCCGCCGAAAACCCGGCCATACCGCTGTTTTCAGGCAGCACCGACACGTTGGGCACCGGCGGTTCAATACCTTGCCAGGCCAGAAACACACCGGCGCTGGCGATGCTCAAGAAACCCAGTGCAAGCAATCCCACCAGCAACGTCTGCGTGATGAAACCGATGTGTTTCCCCGTCAGATTCAGCAGCACCAACGCCGCTATCACCGCGCCGGCAAACAGTCCCGAGCCATACTGTCCCAACGGCACAACCGCATTGAAGTAATCGGCAAACATGAACGCCGACAGCGCAATCCAGCCCGTGTGCATCACCGAAAACCGCGACCAGGCGAACAGAAACCCCATGCGTTCGCCATACGCCGTGCGCAGAAAATGGTAGTCGCCACCCGGATGCGGAAACGCCGTGGCCATTTCGGCAAAACACAGCGCGCCAATCATCGACGCCACACCGCCGAGCACCCACACCAGGTAGAAATGCTCCGGCCCGACGTTGAGCGCCACGGTCGGCGCGGTTTTCAGGATGTCGGTGGTGATCACCATGCCCAGCGTGATCAGCAGCGCCTGAAAAACCGGCAGATGCCGCCCCGGCCCCGCGTTAGAAACCATACGTAGCGCGGGCGTAGTAGTAAGCGCCGTTGGTGCCGATCGGTGAGAGCACGTCGTACGGCAAGTTGCCGCCGTAGTTGATCGCCGAGCCGGAACGTTCCGGGTAGTTGTCGGTGAGGTTGTTGCCGCCCACGGCGATGTTGAATTTCGGCGTGAATTTGTAGGCCACCTCGGCATCCAGCTGCCACACCGCGCCGTAGGTTTGCTCCGGTTGCGAATCACCGAAATCAAACACCCGAGTGGTCTCGCCCTGACGCGTCAGGCGCCCGAGCAAACCCCAATGCTCGCTGGCCCAGTTGGCGGAAAAGATGAAGCGATCCTTCGGCGCCGCGTCGGTCAGGGTGTTGGTTTCTTCGACGCCAACCAGTGCGTCATTGCCAATACCCAACGCGGTCAGTTGCGATGGCGTGCCCTTGGTGCTGGTGACTTTGGTGTGGTTGTAGGTGTACGCCGTGGTCAGGCCCAGTTGCCCTTCATAGAACGGCTGATGATAGTTGAGCACCAGTTCGGCGCCGTGGGTGCTGGTGTCGGCGGCGTTGGTGAAGAAGTTGACGTCGTGCACGCCGGCCACGCCGAAGTTGTCGTTGATGTAGTTTTCCAGCGCGTCACTGCCGATGCGCTGTGACAAGGTGATGCGGTCTTTGACGTCGATGCGGAACACGTCCAGTGACGCATCAAAGCGCTCGTTCAACTGGAAGGTCAGGCCCAGGCTGAAGTTCTTCGAGGTTTCCGGATCGAGCTTTTCCGCGCCCAGTGCGCGGGCGATCGGGTCGTTGACCGAGAGCACGCGAATGTCGGTCAACGTGCCGCCGTCGCCAAAGTTGCTGGTGGTGTTCTGGAAGCCACTCTGCGCCAAGGACGGCGCGCGGAAGTTGTTCGATACCGCACCGCGCAGGGCCCATTGCTCGGTCAGTTTGTAGCGACCGCTGAGTTTGCCGGTGAGTTTGCTGCCGGCGTCGTCGTAATGCTCCCAACGCGTGGCGGCGTCGACGAAGAAGCGGTCGGTGAGATCGCCGGACAGTTCGGCGTAAGTGCCGAACACATTGCGATCCAGATCCGACTCTTCGCTCGGGCGCAGGCCGTTGGCACCATCGGCGCCGGAGCCGATGTAAGAAGCTTCGTCGCCGGCGTAGGTCAGGTAATTCTCGTAGCGATATTCACCGCCGACCGCGAGTACAAATGAACGCTCGCCGAGGCGCAATTCGCGGCTGAAATCGAGGTTGGAGGTGGTCTGGCGCAGCTCGTAATCGCCGGTATCGAACTTGGTCGGCGAGTCTTCGCCGAGGCTGACGTTGAGGGTGCGTCGGGTCGATCCATCAAAGCGGTTGCGACCATGAGTGACGCTACTGTCGAAGTCCCAGTCGTCGCCGATCATGCCTTTGAAACCGGCGGTGGCCGAGACGTCCTTGTTGTCGCCGAGCGATTGCGGCAGGTAGCCGTTGGGGTAGAACTGCGGCTGCTCATACGGATAGCGATAGAATTCGGCGCCGGTGGTGTGGCGCTGGTTGTAGGTGCCGAAGCTGTAGGCCTTGCCGCCGGCCAGCGGCAGCTCGCTGTTGAACCAGAGGTTGACGTCCCGCGCGAGGCCGTCGCCCATCACGTAGTTGCGCTGGTTCGGGGTGTCGTCGAAGCCATCGAAACCGGCGCGGTTGGTCGGGTTGCGATCCTTGTACTCGGTGCCGCCGCGAATGAAGCCGCCCTCTTCGCCCAGGCGCGTGCCGATCTTGGCGGTGGTCACGCTGTTCTGGCCGTCGGTGGTGGTTTTGCCGATAGCGTCCTGATGGGTGTGAAAGGCGCCGTAACTGGTGGTCACTTCGCCGCCTTCAGGGGCGTCGTCGAGGATGATATTGATCACCCCGGCAATCGCATCGGAGCCGTATTGCGCGCCGGCGCCGTCACGCAGCACTTCGATGCGTTTGATCGCGCTGATGGGGATTGAGTTGAAGTCGACCGGCGCGGTACCCCGGCCGATTTTCGAGGAGTCGTTGACCACCGCTGAGGTGTGGCGGCGCTTGCCGTTGACCAGCACCAGCACCTGATCGGGGCTCATGCCACGCAGTTGTGCGGCGCGCACATGGTCGGCGCCGCCGGAGTTGGACTGGCGCGGCAGGCTGAAGGACGGCAGCAGTGTCTGCAAGGCCGCGCCCAGTTCACCGTCGGCAGCGCCGGCGGATTTGAGGTCTTCGGCGGTCAGCACATCGACTGGTACCGGCGAATCGAGCACGGTGCGCGCGGTGCCTCGGCTGCCGGTGACCAACACCGTGTCCAGGCGGGCGCCCTCTTCGGAACGCGCAGCGGATTCTTCGGCTTTGGCGGGCAGTTGCCAGATGGCGGTCACGACAGCGGCCGCCAGTAATGAACGGGAACGGTAATGCATGTAACAGCTCCTTGAATCGCAGCTAATACCCGGCCCCGCCCACCAAAAGTTGGTCGGCAATCAGTGCACGGCAATGTCTGCTGTAGTTTTAGAAACGCGATAGGCAGTGCAACGGGTTAGTTGCCAGACAGGCAAGCAAGTCTATGAACCCCAAAGTCAAAAAACGCCCCATGAGCCCATGCTAGATGAGCCGCGCGCCCGCTCAAAAGAACCAATAACGCTTAGGTTATATCGCCCTTGCCGACTGTATAGGGCGCAACACAAGTGTTGCTGGAGGAACACTAAAATCAACTAATCAGCAACTTTCAGAGAAACTTCTGGCAAAAAAAACGGAGTCAGTCTCCGGTTTTTTATTGTCAGTGGGTTCTCATTCCTGCCGCGTACATCGCCAGTTTCAGCAGGCTAGCGACAATCGCCAGCGACACCACGCGGCCAAACCAGATCGACAACAGCCAACCCGGACGCTTGTACCAGGGGCTGGATTTCACTTCACACGAATCAACGGTAGCCATCGCCAATCCTCACTTTGCCGCGGAATACGTAGTAGCTCCAGAAGGTGTACATCAGGATCACCGGCAGGATATGCGAGCAGTCGGGTAAGTTGTTGGTACCGAAGGCGCGGACGAACAACTGATAGAGAAACGCCGCTTCGTTGCTGGCACGGCCCGAGGTGTGGACATGCGAATCTCCATGACGATGCACACAGGCATGAACCTGATTCGGTTAAAAAACGACGGCCGACTTTCAAGGGTAAAAAAGTTGTCGTTTGATTTGCGGGGCTGGGATATGAATCGATACAAATCATTGTCTAATCGCTATTAATGACTGCATTATCGAAAATAGCTATCACGCAGAAAAATCCATTATTTACGGTGCCTTGCGAAACTAAATCAGTAAATTTCTGTGGAAAATAATTCCTCATCGACGGCATCAATCAGCCGGTCATTAACAGTGATTGGACGGCATTGAAAGTTATCCATAACCTGCGCTGACCAAACCTTTTCAACAGTGGTTTTCATTCCTGCGAGGCTGTCGTGTCAGAACGTGTCTTGATCGATGGTTACAATCGCCGTGTCGACTATCTGCGCATATCAGTGACCGACCGCTGCGATTTCCGCTGCGTCTATTGCATGGCGGAAGACATGCATTTTCTGCCACGGCAAAAAATCCTGACGCTGGAAGAGATCTATCAACTGGCGCAGAGTTTTGTTGCACTCGGCACCCGCAAGATTCGCCTCACCGGCGGCGAGCCGCTGATCCGTCCAGGCGTGGTCAAGCTGTGCGAGCAAATCGCCGCCCTGCCCGGCCTGCGTGAACTGTGCATGACCACCAACGGCTCACAACTGGGCAAACTCGCGGCGCCGCTGTTCGATGCCGGGGTCAAGCGCCTGAACATCAGTCTCGACAGCCTCGACCCGCAGCGCTTCCAGCAGATGACCCGCACCGGCGATCTGGCGCTGGTGATCAACGGCATCGATGCCGCACGCAAGGCCGGTTTTACCCGCACTAAACTCAATGTCGTGGTGATGCAGGGGCGCAACGATCAGGAGATCAACGACCTGGTCAGCTTCGCGATCGACCGCCAGCTGGACGTCTCCTTCATCGAAGAAATGCCCTTGGGCATCATCAGCGAACACAGCCGTGCGGAGTCGTTTTTCTCCAGTGCGCAGGTGCGCGAAAAGATCGCCGAGCGCTACACCCTGATCGACTCTGCCGAGTCGACCCAAGGCCCGTCGCGTTACTGGCGGCTGGCCGAAGCCCCGGAGATTCGCCTGGGTTTCATCTCGCCGCACAGCCACAATTTTTGCGGCACCTGCAACCGCGTGCGGCTGACGGTTGAGGGTCGCCTGCTACTGTGTCTGGGTAACGAGCACTCGGTGGACTTGAAGGCCGTGTTGCGCGCGCATCCGGGGCAGCCGCAGCGGTTGGAGAAAGCCATCATCGCGGCGATGAAACTCAAGCCCTATCGGCACAATTTCGAAGTCAACGACGACGTACAGGTCGTACGCTTCATGAACATGACCGGCGGCTGAACCGCCATTTCCCTGCTTAACCGGGATCGCACAGCATGATCGTCAGACCCAAGGCCAACCAATTCGCCATTCTCTTTACCCTCAAAGGCTCGATTGCCAAGCGCATCGCCCTGCGCACCTTGATGGTCACCCTGCTGGCCTCGGCCATTGTGCTGATCGAAATCCTGCACCCGAGCAACTTCACCAAGGTCAACGCCACGCCGTTCACTTTGCTGGGGTTGTCGCTGTCGATCTTCATGAATTTTCGCAACAACGCTTGTTATGACCGCTGGTACGAAGCGCGCAAGGCCTGGGGCGAAGTGATCGTGCACATTCGCTCGGTGATCCGCGAAACCCACGTCATCCGTGAGTCTGCCGAGCGCAAGCCGTTGCTGCTCAACCTGTGCGGTTTCGCTCATGCGCTCAACGCACGCCTGCGCAAAGAGAGCGAAGCCGACGCCAGCAACGCGTGGATCACGCCCAAACCGGATGCGCAGACGCCCGATTACAGCGGGCGAATTCTGCAAACGGTCGGCCAGCAATGTTCCGATTTGCATCAAAACGGTGAACTGAGCGAGTGGCGCTACATGCTGCTGGCCAACCATCTGACCAGCCTCACCCAGGCGCAGGCGACCTGCGAGCGAATCAAGAATACGCCGCTGCCCTTCCCCTACACCTTGCTGCTGCACCGGACGATTTATCTGTTCTGCATCCTGCTGCCGTTCGCCATGGCCGAGCCTCTGGGCTGGCTGACGCCGCTGTTCACGGCGATTGTCAGCTACACGTTTTTTGGCCTGGATGCGATTGCCGATGAGCTGGAAGATCCGTTTGGCCGCGATGAAAACGATCTGCCGACCGATGCGCTGGTGCGCAGTATCGAGCGCGATGTCCTTGCGGAACTGGGGGCAGAGGTGCCGCCGGCGCTGAAACCGGTCGATTACGTTCTGAGTTGAGGATGTAAAAAAAAGATCGCAGCCTGCGGCAGCTCCTACCTTTATCTCTGTAGGGGCTGCCGCAGGCTGCGATCTTTTGATCTGGCTATTTAAGCCGTCAGCGAATAAATCAGCGCCGAAATCGCCACCAAGCCTACCGCGGTAACAAACACGTTGGACGCCTGACCACGATAGCGTGCCATTGCCGGCACTTTACGGATGGCGTACATCGGCATCAGGAACAGAATCGCCGCGATCACCGGGCCACCGATGGTCTCGATCATGCCCAGAATGCTCGGGTTCCACGTTGCCACGATCCAGCACACCACCAGCATGAACGCTGCCACGATGCGGTCCAGCGCCTTGGCGCTCGGACGATTGCCGCTCTTGATGATCAGGCCTTTGAGGCCTTCGCTGGCACCGATGTAGTGACCGAGGAAGGATTTGGAGATCGCCACAAACGCAATCAACGGCGCCGCGAAGGCGATGGTCGGGTTGCTGAAGTGGTTGGCCAGGTACGACAGGATCGACAGGTTCTGCGCCTTCGCTTCCGCCAGTTGCTCAGGCGACAGGGTCAGCACGCAGCTGAACACGAAGAACAGCACCATCAGCACCATCAATGCGTGGGCGCGGGACAGGATCTGCGAGCTGCGCTCTTCGGCATGCACGCCATAACGACGCTTCTGATCGACCGCAAACGCCGAGATGATCGGCGAGTGGTTGAACGAGAACACCATCACCGGAATCGCCAGCCACAGCGTGTGCAGCAACGCCGACGGTGCGGGCACGTGCGAAGCGGTGGCGAGAATGCCGCCGTTCCAGTGCGGAATAAGGTAAACCGCAAGGAACAGCAGCGCGACGATAAACGGATAAACCATCAGGCTCATGGCCTTGACGATTGCCTGCTCGCCGCAGCGCACCACGGCCAGTAGGCCAAGGATCAGCACCAGCGACAGCCAGACGCGCGGCGGCGGTGTGATGTGCAGTTGGTGTTCGAGGAAACTGGCGACCGTGTTGGTCAGGCCGACGCTGTAGATCAGCAGGATCGGGAAGATCGCGAAGAAGTACAGCAGCGTGATCAGCGCACCGGCCTTGATGCCGAAATGCTCTTCGACCACATCAGTGATGTCGGCGCCTTCGCGGCCGGACAGCACAAAACGGGTCAGGCCACGGTGGGCGTAGAACGTCATCGGGAACGCCAGCAGCGCGAGGATCACCAGTGGCCAGAAGCCGCCCAGACCCGCGTTGATCGGCAAAAACAGGGTACCGGCGCCGATGGCCGTCCCAAACAGTCCCAACATCCAGGTGGTGTCCTGGCGATTCCAGCTCGACAGCTCGGCTGGTGCTGCTGCTTCAAAGCGCTGGTCGACGCTTTTGGCCTGATCATTCATCCGGTCGGATCTCCGCATTCCGGTCACTTGCCACTCGGTCAGGACGCGTCGGAAAAAACCGACAGACATGCTCCGGCCGAAACAGGGGCGCGATTCTCCGCGATAAATCAGCAGAAGCAAAGACTTAGCTGAGGAATGGTTGTACGGATCAGATCGGCGGGATGTCGTTTTTGGGAAAATGACTGTCGGCAATGAGCACGTCAAATGTCGTTTTCAGACCCATTTCTGCTCCCGGTCTGCTCAGGACACGTTTCAAAGCGAACGGAGCACCATCGTCCCGAGGGTGAGCACCACCAAGGCAAATAATGCGCCCATGCTGAACCTGAACAACTCGGAACGAATTTCCGCTGGGGAAAGGTCTTGCGCTCGTTCGGCAAGTTCAACGTCTTCTCGATACAGGCGTTCAATTCTGGCAACGCGTTCTTCCAGGGTCATGATCTTTCTCCTCTGTGAGTTTGGTTAGAGCTTTGCCAAAAGGCTGAATACTGCGGCAATCGCGGTTAACACCCCGGTACCGACGGCAACGGGATACCAGAATTTTTCTCGCTTGAACTTGCTTTCCTCCGCCATGAGCTTGAGTCTCTCGACAACGAGTTTGCGTATTTCATTTTGTAGCCGTTCGAGTTCAAGATTTTCCCGATCGTTCTGAAGCATGCGCCTTCCTTGGCTGTTGGCACTGACTGTCCTTTTGCTTTGTGCCCTTCAATAGTTTCGTATTCATTACCTGTCAGATAGCGGATGAATCCGGCGGTTTTGTAGGCAATGTCCTAGAGTCAGGTAGGCCGTCTCATACGACGTCGCCATAGCCAACAATCAGCGAATCGTCTGACGGATTGCAGGAAAAGAACGCTGCTGCATGAAGGCTGCCGGCCCCATCGCTGGCAAGCCAGCTCCCACAGGGTTATGTGACCAAATCCCTGTAGCAGTGAGCCTGCTCGCGATGAGGCCAGCCCAGTCAACATCCTCATTGACTGGACCAACGCCATCGCGAGCAGGCTCACTCCTACGCCGTTCGGGGATAGATCCATAATCCCCAGCGACAGCAAAAACCTGTGGGAGCTGGCTTGCCAGCGATGGCGGTGGATCAGATGGCATCGATTCAAGCTATGCCGACACCTTTCCCACAATGACCATCACTGT
>NZ_RWIL01000015.1:0-29734 GCF_009764635.1 Pseudomonas sp. PB103
GTTCAACCACTACTGCAAACGCCTGCGTGACACCTGTCAGCGGCGCAAGGAGGACGCATGAGTACGGCACCGGTTAAATCGATCATCGACGAGCAGCTCGATGACATCGAACACAAGATCGCCCTGCCCGGCTTTGGCCTTCCCTTCAACGAGGTGATCGGCCGCAAGCGCGAGGACCTGGTCGCCAATCTGCCGCAGCGCCTGTCGCCAACCATGCAAGGCGGCCGCATTGCCGTGAGGGTTCGCCCATGAAGACTTTCTACTGGGCTCTCGCCTTTGTACTGGTCATCAGCATGATGGCTTACGGTACGTGGAAGGACAGCGCCACGACCTGCGAGCCGCCGCAGATCAAGCATCGGTTTCTGCAATGATCAGCCGCCAGATGGCCCGCCGCATCCTGATCCGGCGCGGATCATTCTCCGCCATCGGCGTTTTCACTTTCCTGATGCTGCTCAGCGCCCTCGCCGATCGCATCACTCAATAGACCAAGCAATTAATCGCTGCGCTGGGCGCGGCAAGGATTTCCCATGTCCGCAGTAATGAAACAGGCTGACCATCTGCCAGCCATTTCCGAGGAAGCGCTCGTCGAAGTGCTGAGCGGAAGCCTGTATCCAGGCGCGGCGCACAATTCTGTAGTGATGGTGCTGGCCTACTGCAA
Organism: Pseudomonas sp. PB103; assembly: GCF_009764635.1. Classification (NCBI taxonomy): domain Bacteria; kingdom Pseudomonadati; phylum Pseudomonadota; class Gammaproteobacteria; order Pseudomonadales; family Pseudomonadaceae; genus Pseudomonas; species Pseudomonas sp. PB103. The sequence continues at coordinate 659 of NZ_RWIL01000015.1, forward strand.
GGCGGCTCAGCTCGACCCGATGCTCAAGCCGGTGCACATCGTTCCCATTTACCAAAAAGGCCGCGGGATGGTCGACACGATCATGCCCGGTATCGGCCTTTACCGCATCCAGGCTGCGCGTACGGGGCAGTACGCGGGAATCAGCGATCCCGAATATGGTCCGCCGATTACCGCAAAGCTGGGCGGCGTAGAGGTCACGTATCCAGAGTGGTGCCGGGTGACCGTCAAGCGGCAGATGTCGAACGGCCTTGTCGCCGAGTTCACCGCTAACGAGCGCTGGCTGGAGAACTACGCAACGGCCAGTAAGGACACAGTCGCGCCGAACTCGATGTGGAAGCGCCGCGCTTTCGCACAGCTCGCCAAGTGCGCCGAGGCCCAAGCGCTGCGCAAGGCCTTTCCAGAGGTTGGATCGGCGCCGACCGCTGACGAGATGGAAGGAAAAATCTTCGATGAAGCGCCGCGCGATGTAAGTCCGCAGCGGCAGCAAGAGCCTGAGCCAGAAGCCCTCCCACCCTACTCCGATGATCTTCTGAAAGAGAACATCGAAAAATGGCGGCCGCTCATCGACGCAGGCAGGACCAACCCTGAGCACATCATCGCCAACGTCAGTAGCAAATACACGCTACGCGACGACCAGATCGAAACCATCCATAACCTGAAAGCCATCGACGGAGAAACAGCATGAAAATTCACAACGTAGCTCAAGGCTCCGCCGAATGGCACGCACTGCGCGCTCAGCACTTCACCGCCTCCGAGGCGCCAGCAATGATGGGCGCTTCGAAGTACCAGACCCGCACCGATCTGCTGACCATGAAGAAAACCGGCATTACGCCGGAAGTCACTCAGGCGCAGCAGTACATCTTCGACAAAGGCCATGCAACTGAAGCGCTTGCCCGGCCACTGGTTGAAGCCATGATCGGCGAGGAGCTGTATCCAGTCGTGGGCACCGAAGGCAATCTGCTCGCCTCCATGGACGGCGCGACGATGCTGGGAGAGACCCTTTTCGAACACAAGCTTTGGAACGAATCGTTGGTCGCCCAGGTGAAGGCCGGCGAACTGGATCCGCACTACTACTGGCAGCTCGAGCAGCAACTGCTGGTGAGCGGCGCTGAGCGTGTGATTTTCGTTTGCTCCGACGGCACCGCCGAAAACTTCGTGCACATGGAATACCGGCCTGTAGCCGGCCGAGCCGCGCAGCTGGTCGAAGGCTGGAAACAGTTCGAGGCTGATCTGGCCAGCTTTGAAATGGCCGAGGCGCCGTCGATTATCGTCGGCAAGGCCCCGGACGAGCTGCCAGCGCTACGCATCGAGCTGACCGGCATGGTCACCGCGAGCAACCTCATGGTGTTCGAGGAATCGGCGCTGGCCGTCATCGATTCGGTGAAGACCACGCTGCAGACCGACCAAGACTTTGCCGACGCCAAGAAGGCGGTCAAGTGGTGCGGCGATGTCGAAGAAGCGGTTGCGGTAGCGAAGAAACAGGCGCTCTCCCAGACCCAAAGCATCGACGAGCTGTTCTCCTCGTTGGATCGCATCAGCGCTCATGCTCGCGAAACTCGCCTGAAAGTCGACAAGCTGGTCAAAGCTCAAGAACTGCTGGTGAAGACAAACATCAAGCAGAAGGCTGAGCAGGCGCTCGCGGATCACGTCGCAGCGATCAACAAGACGTTGGGCCGGGTGATGCTGCCAGCGGTTGCTTCAGACTTCGCCGGCGCGATGAAGAACAAACGCACCATTGCCAGCCTGCAGGACGCTGTCGATACCGAGCTGGCTCGAGCAAAAATCGCTGCGAGCCAGTCAGCAGATGCCATTCGCTTGAATTTGACCAGCCTGGCCGAGCTCGCGCCCGACCATGCCTTCTTGTTCAACGACATCCAACAGCTCGTTCTGAAGGCCAACGATGACCTGGTCGCGCTGATCAAGGTGCGAATCTCTGAGCACCAGAAGGCTGAGGAGCAGAAGGCCGAAGCGCAGCGTGAACAGATCCGTCAGGAGGAGCTGAAGCGAATCGCGGACGAGGCGAAAGCCAACGTACCGGTTGAGCGTGCAACAGTCGCAAGCCCGGCACCGGTGAAAGCTGCCGCGCCGGCTCAGTCTGCCCCGAAGCCGGCGACCACAACCGCGGTGCCGGTGAACCTGCAAGCTGAGGTGTTCGATCTGGAAGCGCTGATCCATGCCGTCGCTGGCGGTCATGCCCCGATCTCGGTTCTGACCGTGGACTGGGAGAAACTCGATGCGATGGTCGTGGCCCAGGGCGCCACGTTCAGCATGGCCGGCGTGAGGCTGGTAAGGGTGGCAGCATGATCAGCAACCACCTCAACCTCGTCGAGCAGCACCGACCGGATGCCGAATCGATCTCTGAACGAATCGCGCAGTACCTGGCCGCAGGCGGGCGGATCGATCAACTGAAAAGCCCGCCACGCAATCCGTTACCACCGCCCCGCTCGAAGAAAATAGACCCTGAAACGGTCCTCAAGCGTCGCCCGAAGCCGATATCGGCAGCCGACCGCAAGGCTCTGCGCAAAATGGCGGACTCGATATGAAGTCGAAACGCAAACCCAACAACGGCTTTGCCCGGGCTGAACGCAGTTGCCGGGCGCTGCTGCGTACCAACCACGTCGCGGTGGTTAACATCGATCCCAGCGGCAGCCAGATCATGGCGAACTGGAAGAGTTGCAAGCAGATCCGAAGTCTGGCGATCGCCAACGCAATCTTCGATTTCTCCTACCGCTGGACGATCTACATCGGCGCCATGTGTCGCGACGAGCGCGGCGCCGAGTACATCAAGTCGGTGGAGATATCGCCGGAGGGCATCTACAAGGTCGAGCGTCTGACCGATGCCATCGAGCATTACTACCTGGAGCTGCGCAACAGCGCGAACCCGATCCATCTTGTCGCATCAGGCTGGATCGCCATTCCGGACGAAGTTTCGATGGATGAAGCCGAAGCCGCGAAGCTGTTCTACGCCGCCGGCGCCTGGCATCAGGTGAAGGTAGCAGCGTGAGACGTTTTCGCACCCAACAACGCAAACGACAAACCTGGCTGGACTTGCCGGCCAGCGGAATTGAAGAGGTAGGCCATGGCCAAGAGCAATGCAGATCGCTCAGCGAAAGCCGCGGCGAAGAGGAAGGAGCGCGGCGAAGAGGAAATCAGGCTGCACTGCCTGCCCGGTACGCGCCAAGCACTTGCTGAGCTGATGGCCTGGAGCGGCATCGAGGAAGCAGGCGAGGCAATCACGTTGATGATTCACCATCTGCACGGACTTGGCCCGGGCGGCGCCCTTCCACTGCTTGAGACACCGCCGCGACACGAATACGAAATACCTGAAAACGTGTCGCGGAAATTGAAGCTTGCCCACGACCGCGAAGCCCTTCGCATCAACCACGACGAATAACCCCCTACCCACGCTGCGCATCCGGTCACGGAGGGCGGCGCATACCCGGAGAAAACCATGACTGAACATGCACAGCAATCCGTAGCCGCCGCCGACCTGCCAGAACGTGGTCAACCTCTCGGTGGTGGCACCTTCGTCACCCGCTATTGGCTGAACGGTGAAGAGCGCGCACTGGTGCTGCTCGACAACGAACTGATCGGCACCTGGGGCAAATACGGCGAGGACGTTGCCGGCGCCAAAAGCCTCAGTGACGGCGCCGCCAATACCCGCGCCATGGCCGAAGCCGGTAGCGATATCGCGGTGAAGGCTCTGGAGCTTGATGCGCACATCCCGTCCTACCTCGAAGGCGCTCTGCTTATGGCAGCGAAGGACGAAGGCTTGGTCACCCTGCGCGAAGATCGTTGGCACTGGCTGAGTTCGCAGTTCTCCGCCGACTTCGCCTACATCATGGCCTTTGAAGGTGGCTGGCTCGGCTACGGCGGCAAGGGCGGCGAGCGCGTTGCGCGCCCGGTCCGCAGCCTTCCTATTCAGTAATTCATTCCTTCATTGCTTTTATGCAGGCGATTCCCGGGAGTGTCAGGACGACGCTCAGACCAGAAGCTTGCCGGGTAGCGCCGGCAGCCTGCGCCCAATTCGTTCACAGGAGCATCCAATGCAAACGAATCAACTGACCACCTACACCCGTGGCGATCTGATGATCAGCAGCCCAGATGAATCGGTGGTGCTCAAGCTGGCTTCTATGGCGATTGGCGTCACGCCGACCGCTGCCGCAAGCGACATCCCTGCTGTAGGTGAAATCTGGCCCGGCGAAGGTGGTGTGAATGGCGGTTTGTTCCCGGGCGACGGCAAACCCTATTACCTGATCGTGCCGACCGGTGCGGATGCTGAAGGCGTTTTTGAATGGGGTGGCTACGGCAACGAACTCAACGGTGCGAAGAGTGCTTGGGATGGTCGAGCCAACACGGACGACCTGATCGCCGCCGATGACTCTTACCCCGCCGCCCAGTTCTGTGCCGCATTCGAGCGCGAAGGACACAAGGACTTCCATCTGATGTCCCGTCGTGAGGCTTCGTTTCTGGAGATCACGCTGGGCGACAAGGAGGTGTTCAGCAAGCGATACCACTGGACCAGCTCGCAGTTCTCCGCCTACCACGCCTACGGCATGGGCTTTGTAGATGGCTGGCTCGACTACCACGTCAAGCTCAGCGAGCGCGTTGCGCGCCCGGTCCGCAGACGCTTTATTTGATCCTTCAATCCTTCATTCATGGGCGCGATAGCGCCCTCGCTTTTCAAGGAGGCCAGGATGGCCCTTCATATGGATCTGGAGATCCACAAGGTTGCAGAAGAACTGCTCGGCATGTCACTCGATCTGGTGCGCAACATCCCCCGCGACCTGAAGCAGGTCGTCGGAGCAAAGATTCGAGACGAGTGCCTGCAGGTTCTGGTACTGATTGGTCGGGCAAACATGTCGAGAGACAAGCTACCCCATCTGAACCTCCTACTGGAAAGTATCTGGATGCTGAATTACCTGCTGCGCGCGCTCACCAATAAAGCGCTGATCAGCAAGGGTCAGCACGCCAAAGCAATGAAGTTAACGGCCTCTGTAGGCCGACAGGCGAACGCCTGGAAGAAGTCCGCAACCGCGCCCGCTACGTGAGGGCCAAGGCTCTCACGTCTGCGCGCAAAATCTGGTCGAGCCGCTGACCTCTGGGTCACCGCCATGCACACAAAAGATACCGCCGGTCTAAAGCGTCCGCGTAGGTCTTGTGCAGTTTCCTTGCTGATCGGTTCCGCCTTCGGCAAGGCGATGTAGATAGCTCGATAGGTCGCAGTTCTCCGCCAACAACGCCTACAACATGGACTTTGAAGATGGCTGGCTCAACAACAACGACAAGAACAACGAGCGCGTTGCGCGCCCGGTCCGCAGATTTAAGTGTTGCACCCTTCCAGTTCGAAGATCTCGTCCAAGCGTATTACGACTGTCGCCGGAACAAGCGGAACACCGCGAGCGCCCGGCACTTCGAGAAGGACATGGAGATTAACTTGCTGGAGCTCCACGACGACCTGATTGCTGGCACTTACCGGCCAGGCCGTTCCATCTGTTTTGTGGTCACCCGACCGAAAGCCCGAGAAGTTTGGGCGGCAGCGTTTCGGGACCGCGTCGTCCACCACCTGATGTACAACCATGTGGCACCGCGCTTCTACGCCAGCTTCATAGCGGACAGTTGTGCGTGCATCCCAGGGCGCGGCACGTTGTACGCCGCGAAACGCCTTGAATCGAAGATACGCAGCGCTAGCCAAAACTGGTCGAAGCCGATCTTCTACCTCAAGTGCGACCTGGCAAACTTCTTCGTGGCGATCGACAAGCAGGTGCTACGCCAGCAACTGGCGAAGAAGATCACTGAACCCTGGTGGTTGGCATTGGCCGAAACGATCCTTATGCACGATCCGCGTGAAGACTACGTACTGCGCAGCCCGCCGCACCTGTTCAACCGAGTTCCGCAGCACAAGCGTCTGACTGCACAGCCAGCGCACCTCGGCTTGCCGATCGGCAACCTGTCGTCTCAGTTCTTCGCGAACGTGTACCTCGATGCGCTAGACCAGTTCGCAAAGCACCAACTCGGCGCCAAGCACTACATCCGATACGTCGACGACTTCGTGTTTCTTCATGAATCGCCGCAGCAGTTGAATCAGTGGCGCGAGCAGGTCGAAGCGTTCCTGCCGAGGCTCGGCGCCAAACTGAACCCTAAGAAGACCATTCTTCAACCGGTCGATCGCGGCGTCGACTTCGTCGGGCACGTCATCAAGCCGTGGCGCCGGACAACACGAAAGCGGTCGATGGCCCAGGCACTGAAGCGAGTCGCCGCAGCACCCGTCGAGGATCTACGCGAAACCGCCAACAGCTACTTCGGCCTACTTGGCCAAGCCAGTCACAGTCATAAAGACCGGGCGGCGCTGGCCAATGTCGTGTTGATGCGCGGCAACAGCGTAAACGCGGCGCTGACAAAGACCTTCAAGAAGTCGTAATCCACCCTCCACCGCCCGGGCATGCCCCGGCATAGGACGCCATCCATGCTGAACATCTTCTGGCGAATCATCGCCAAGGTACTCGCGCGCCCGGCCATCGCAGAATGGCTTATCGCCCGCGCCAAGCTCACCCCGTACCAGCACATCATGTCCGCCGACGGCACCGAGATGTACATGGGCCGCTGGTGGCTTTTCAACCCATACGACCCGGTGACCGGTGAGCGCCGGATCAGCTTGATTCCGTGGTCGATACGCATCCACCACATCAAGCGCGAGGACAACGACCGCGACCTTCATGATCACCCATGGAGCGCACGCACGATCATCCTGCGCGGCGGCTACACGGAGCAGCGGCTGCTCAAACAGAACGACCCGGTGCTGCTCGGACGAACTCTGCCTGAGGGATATCAGGCCACTGAATACATCGACCGACGCCCAGGCGAAACCGCTCAGCTCAGCTACGGCGAATACCACCGGATCGACAGCGTTGCCGAAGGCGGGGCATTCACCCTGTTCATCACCAGCCCCTACAAAGGGACTTGGGGATTCCTCGTAAACGGCGTGAAGGTGCCTTGGCGCACCTACACCGGTACCGACAATTGAAAGGGGCATTCGAAGTGAGCGAACTCAAAGTTATCTACCTCGGCCCCGCCTGCCAGGAGCAGGGTCAATCCAGCGGCCGTGAATGGTGCCAGGACGATGTCTGGGACGCGTGCGAATGCGGGCATGAGTCAGTGCGGTATGTGCTGGGCTCCGAGTTCGACCGGGTCAAAGCCGAGCGTGATGGCCTGCAACTGAGTCTGACAACGGCAGACCAGACCATCGACGACCTCCAGGCCGCAATCGCTCGCCGCAACCAGCGGATTGATGAGCTGGTAAGCGCAGTGCGCTCGATCAACCACGCCAAGCATCACGAGGTGCTTTTGCCTGGAGACGATGAACCGCAGTACCCGCAGCGCAAGGAGTGGGTAGATTGGATTCTCGGCCTTTGCAGTGCACCGCCAACATCTACGAATCCGCAGCCATGAAGCGCTTCATCCGCCGAAAGTTCGAAGCCTGGCTGATCCTGCTGGCAGCGAAGATCCTGATGGGCCGCAACGTTCATCGATCCCCGGTCGTTTCCCGCCGAGACAACAACGACATGTGGGCCATGGCCGAAAAGCTCGAAGCGATCGCCAAGCGCATCAGCAAAAAATACCCGTAACTCCCTCCCCCTTCAAAGTCAGCCGCTATAGCGGCAAGGACGAAGTCATGCCCAAACATAAGCCAGAGCTGGCCAGCATCTACAACGTGTTCGGCCTCAGCTCCAACCACGAACTGTCGACGCTGCTGGTCAACATCGAAAACACCAAGCGCTTCGCCGATCTACTGAACGCAGTCGAACGCGAATTTTTCATGGTGCCGGGCGAACCGTCAGGCGAAGCAGAAGACGACGGCGCACCAGTTGATGATGAATGCCTGGTCAATCGCTGGGGTTCGAAGCCGGCCGAATACTTGACCCAGTTTAGGGCGGCACTTCCAATTGCTGCGGCAAATGCGATTCCCGACTATGAAGCTCCCGAAACCGGCGAAAAGTGGTCGCTCACCGGTGAGAACGGTTCATGGGATTACGACAGCCTCGACGAACTCCTCAAAGACAACTACGGCCACGACAGCGACGGAGATGGGCACCCGGCCAGCTTTAGGCCGGGGCTGTACGAAGGCGGCACGGTCTATCGCGGTACCGAATGCAAGGACGATCCGGCGTCATTTCTGCCAGACCAAGACGATTTGCTCGAACACATGAGCGAGCGCGCCTACGAAAGCGACGCCGGCGAGTGGGTCGACAATTACCCAACGCTCGACGCCGCGGCGAAGGCGGACTTGGAGCGGGCGATGCGGCCGCTCATGGTCTGGGCGCGGAAGCACTGCCAGCCGGAATTCTTCACCATCAAGAACATCACCCCGCACATCGTTACCGTCGAGGATGTAAGAAAGGCTGCGCCATGGTGACCAAGTGCCTACTCGGCTGCACCCTCTTCTTCTGGCTTCCATTGGTACTGACCATAAAGGCGGTGATCGGATGAGCGAACAAATGCGTGAACAATTCGAAACGGCATACAAAGCCGCATGCCTGAAGCGCTCGGTCCCGCGTTTCGATGCAGCGGTATTTGCTAAAGACCATTGCGATGATTATCTGAATTCGCTGGTTCAGTCTGCGTGGTGGGCGTGGCAGGAATCCCGCGTATCGCTGGTGATTGAGTTGCCTAAGCCATGGCAAACCAATGTGGGCGCAATGCTGACGCCTAACGGCGTTCGATTCGCCATCGAATCCGCCGGCCTGAAGGTGACGCCATGATCTTCGCCCCGCTCTACATGGCCTACCTCATCTACAAGGGGCCGTGGCGATGACTATGACCGAAGTGAAAACGCAGGATCTGTCGGGCACCGCGCTGGATTGGGCCGTAGCCCTGGCTGTTGGATGGACAGCGGCCAAACTTGTGACCATCGAAGACGTGAGCAAGACCTCTTTCGAAGTGCGGTCCCCGTCCGGCCTTCGGCTACAGCCTTCCACTGACTGGAGCCAATGCGGCCCTCTGATCGCGAAAATCAAAATCGGATTCGGCCCGGCGCTTGACGGTTGGGTAGCTCATCCGCATCGACCGAACGCGCCGACCGAATGGCTCACCGCTGACGAGCCACTGGTTGCGATCTGTCGGGCTATCGTTGCGGACAGGCTCGGAATGGTGGTTAGCGTTCCTGCTGAACTTCTCCTATGAATCGGATGGTCAGCGTCCGCACCGAGGAACTGACCGGACCGGCGCTGGACTGGGCAATCAACGCGATCGAGGGTGATCAGCAGCCAGCCGCCGGTCAGCTGGATCTCTTCGCCCTGCCCGACGCCGAGCAACTGATCACGAAGTACGGCGTTTTGGTCGATGTTGGCCACCGGCACCCTTGGCTGGCCGACATGACTAACGACCCGTTCAACCGCCAGACCGGCGAAACCCGGACCATCGCTGTGTTCCGCGCCGTGGTGTTTGCCAAGCGCGGCGCCGCGGTGAGCGTCCCCGCCGAAATGATCCTGCAATAACCCCAACCACTCAACAGCCTGCCGGTGTAAGGCGGGCGAGGAATTTGTATGTCCGCACTGAACCGCTTTCATGAAACAGCGAGCGATGCGCTGGAGAAGATCAGCGCCAGCTTGCCGGCCGGCGCCAAACTTTGCTTGGCCATCTACACCCCGGAAAAACCAGAGCTCGACATCGTGCTGCAGGACAGAGGGCTCGACCTGAACGAGGTCGTTTCAACCCTGCGTCGACGCGGCCTGAGCATCGACGGCGACAACGTTTATAAGCGCGACCTGCTGGACGCTGTGGTCGGCGCACTGGCACTCGGCGCGCAAAACCGAAACCCGCCGCCGTCTGACCATTGGGGAACTCGATTTTGGGAGATCGGCCGGGAAGAGCGCGAGCTGCATGAAGAGCTGGTCGCGACGCTCCGCGAGTCTCGGCAAGTAATCGCCATGGCGCTCAAGACGGGCGCGACCGACTGGTTCGACACCGATGAAAAGATTTCGCGGCACGTCACTGTCCAGCGGATCGACGCAATTCTCGCCAAGGCCGGCGCATAACCCATCACCACCTTCTGCCGCCACGCGCGGCATGGAGCATCATCATGGCAAAGGTCATTGCCCAAATTACGGCCAGGCTGCCGCGCCTCATGGAGGCAGGCGAATACAGGAAGCTGCGCTACGCCGGCGGAAAGCCGAGTCTGCAGCAGTTGAAAAAATGGATTGAGGAAGGCGAAGTTGTGGGAGAGGTAAAAGGCGGGATGTATTTCGTGGATCTGCAGGCAGTTGTGCTGGGGTCGAATGATCCCCTGCTCGCCAAGATGATGGAGGTGGGCTGATGGCTCCGCCGCGCGCCAGGACAATCAAGAACCGGGATCTGCCGGCCAACCTTTACCCGAACGGGAAATATTGGCAGTACAAGAACCCGATCACCGGCAAGAAGACCAGCATCAACAAGCCGATGGCGGAGGCCATCAAGCTGGCCAACGCCGCAAACGCGAAGTTGCTGCCCCTGCTGGCTGACGACGGCGCGCTGCTGGCAATGCTCACCGGCGAGGCGGCGCCGAAGTTCAGCCGTTGCCTGGAGCGCTTCGAGGATGAATGGCTGGGCACGCGGAATTATGCCGAGCGGACGCTGAAGGAAATCAAATTCAAGTTGGCCCGGTACCGGGAAGACCTGGGCGATTTGATGATGGGGCAACTGGACGTGCTGACCGTGGCTGAGTACCTAGACGGCTTCGAGAACAATGCCTACACCAAGCATCGCGGGTTGCTCGTGCAGATCTTCGCCTTCGCCGTGGCCAAGGGCCTGTGCGAACGCAACGCGGCCGAGTTGACACTGGTCAAGAAGGAGGCCGAGAAGAAGCGCCAGCGCCACACCGTCGAGGGATTGAATGCGATTTTGAATTACGTGGGGACGCCGATCTGGCTGAAGCGTGCGATCCGGCTGGGCCTGCTGAGTCTTCAGCGGCGGGAGGATATCGTGATGTGGCCGAAGTCGGCCGTTGACCTTGATCAGAACACCATCAAGGTGTCGCCCGGGAAGACACAGAACTACGGGAAGCCGGTGCACTTGGAGATCGCCATGGGCCCGGCGTTACGCGAGGTCGTTGCCGAGTGCATGCGATCGCCGGTTGTGTGCCCGTACCTGATCCACTACTCACCTAAAGCCCGCAAGCGGTCGCAACTGGATGCCAAGCTGCACTGGAATGCCGTGACACCCGATTACCTGACGAAGTCATTCGCCCAAGCCCGGGATGACTCCGAGGCATACAAGGACATGCCGGCCGGCGAGCGCCCCACCTTTCACGAAATCCGGGCACTGGGTGCGTGGCTGTACGAACAGCAGGGTTTCCCGCAGGAATACATCCAAGGGCTGATGGGTCATGCGGACGTCAAGATGACTGAGCATTACCAGGCTGGGCATGGCGATGACGCTGTGGTGTTCATGCGGGTGAGCGCCGACCTGAAGGTGTGATCGGTGGTCGTTTGCCCAAAATATTCCCAAAGTTTGCCCAAACGCCAGACAACAAAAAAGGGCCCACCTTTCGGTGAGCCCTTCTAGACCGCCCAGCAGAGCGGATTTTGTTTGGTAGGCGCGATTGGACTCGAACCAACGACCCCCACCATGTCAAGGTGGTGCTCTAACCAACTGAGCTACGTGCCTGCTGTGAGGCGGCATTCTACGGAATTCCGGAGGGGTGTCAACACCTTTTTTTCACCTAACCCTATGAATATGCAAAATATTTAATTTCGGCCCGGCGGCATTGGATTTCCGGTGGCTGGCGGAGGTTTTTCAACTCGGGTAGGATCGCTGCACTCGTAAAATATATTAAACACAGAGGCTGCAGGATGGCGAACACTCCTTACCCCGAGTCTTATTATGCGGCGTCGGCCAATGCCGTACCGCCACGTCCTGCCTTGCAGGGTGATGTGGAGACGGACGTCTGCGTGATCGGCGCCGGGTATACCGGACTGTCTTCTGCGCTGTTCCTGCTGGAGAACGGTTTTCGCGTGACCGTGCTGGAAGCGGCCAAGGTCGGCTTCGGCGCCTCCGGGCGTAATGGCGGGCAGATCGTTAATAGCTATAGCCGTGACATCGACGTGATCGAACGCAGCGTCGGCCCCAAGCAGGCGCAATTGCTCGGGCAGATGGCGTTTGAAGGCGGCCGGATCATTCGCGAGCGCGTGGCGAAATACAACATACAGTGCGACTTGAAGGATGGCGGCGTGTTTGCGGCCCTCACTGCCAAGCAAATGGGGCATCTGGAATCGCAGAAGCGCCTCTGGGAGCGCTTCGGCCATACACAACTGGAACTGCTCGATCAGCGCCGTATTCGCGAAGTGGTCGCGTGTGATCAATATGTCGGCGGCATGCTCGACATGAGCGGTGGCCATATTCATCCGCTGAACCTGGCGCTCGGTGAAGCAGCTGCGGTTGAGTCGCTTGGCGGCACTATCTATGAACAATCGCCTGCCGTGCGCATCGAGCGCGGGGCCAACCCGGTGGTGCACACGCCACAAGGCCGGGTGCGCGCCAAATTCATCATCGTCGCCGGCAACGCCTACCTCGGTAATCTGGTACCGGAACTGGCGGCCAAATCGATGCCCTGCGGCACGCAGGTAATCACCACCGAGCCGCTGGGTGACGATCTCGCGAAAACGCTGCTGCCCCAGGACTATTGCGTTGAAGACTGTAATTACCTGCTCGATTACTACCGTTTGACCGGCGACAAACGCCTGATCTTCGGCGGCGGCGTGGTGTATGGCGCGCGCGATCCGGCGAATATCGAGGCGATCATCCGCCCGAAAATGCTCAAGGCGTTTCCGCAGCTCAAGGATGTGAAGATTGATTACGCCTGGACGGGCAATTTCCTGCTGACTCTGTCGCGCTTGCCGCAAGTGGGGCGTTTGGGCGACAACATTTATTATTCGCAGGGCTGCAGCGGCCATGGCGTGACGTATACGCATTTGGCGGGCAAGGTGCTGGCGGAGGCGTTGCGTGGGCAGGCTGAGCGTTTTGATGCGTTTGCGGATTTGCCGCATTACCCGTTCCCGGGTGGGCAGATGTTGCGCACGCCATTTGCGGCGTTGGGGGCTTGGTATTACGGGTTGCGGGATAAGTACGGCTTTTAAATTCGAGCTATGGAAACCCTGTGGTGAGGGGATTTATCCCCGATGGGTCGCGCAGCGGCCCCAAAAAATGGGACTGCTACGCAGTCCATCGGGGATAAATCCCCTCGCCACAAATGCGTCTATGACTTAATCAGAGCTGGTCGCGGGCGATGCCGCTGCGGATCCGCAGAATGTCGGCGAGCACCGCCAAGGCAATCTCCGCCGGCGTCTTGCTGCCGAGGTTAAGACCAATCGGCGCATGAATCCGCGCCAACTCCGCCTCCCCCAGCCCACCGATTCGACGCAACCGCTCAAAGCGCTTTTGCGACGTCTGCTGCGAGCCCATCACGCCAATGTAGAACGCTTCGGTGCGCACCGCTTCCATCATCGCCAGATCGTCGATGCGCGGATCATGGGTCAACGCGACAACTGCCGTATCACGGTGGCAGCCACCATCGGCAATGAACACCGAAGGCAATTGCCGGCGAATCTCCACGCCATCCAGCACCACGCCTTCGAGCACTTCATCGCGCGGATCACAAAGAATCACTTCAAATCCGAGGCCAACGGCGAACTCGGCACACGCCTGCGCCACGCTGGAATAACCGGCGAGCAACAAGCGCTGCGCCGCGCCAACACGAATCCGCACACGATCGATCTCGCGCTCGATCCGCGCACCCTGCTCGCGATCAGCGAACAGGCTACGCGCACCACCGGCCAGATCGACCTCGCGAATCAAACGACGCTGCCCCAGCAGCGCCGACTCCAGTTCACGCAGATGCGCCTGCACCTCGCAGCCAGCGTCAAATTTCTCAACCAGCACATCGAGAATGCCGCCACAGGGCAGGCTGACCCGCGAGCGCGGATCGTCGCCCTCGCCGTAGCGCACGACGCTGACCGCATCGAGAAACGCACCTTCGGCGACACGCTCAAGGAAGTCTTCCTCGACGCAACCACCCGACAGCGACCCGACCCACTGCCCGCCATCGTTCACCACCAGCAGCGAACCCGGCGCGCGTGGCGCCGAGCCGTAGGTGGTCAGCACGGTGCAGAGCCAAATGCGCTGCCCCGCCACCGACCACACCAGCGCCCGGCGCACCACTTGTAGATCGAGATGCTGCATGTCAGTGGGCCTTGTGCTCGATGGACGGTGCGTCGGCTTGCAGCTTTTGCACCTCACTCACTGCCAGCTCGGCGGACTGCCCGCCCCAACCTTGACGCAGGTAGTTGAGCAGATCGGTCAGCTGTTCTGGACTGAGCTTGTCGGCAAAACCCGGCATCGGCTGCATGTGTTCGAACCCGGAGAACTTCTGCTCGCCGATACCGTCTTCGATCACGCGCAACAGGTTGCGTGGGTCTTCCAGGCGCAACGTGGTGTTGCCGCGCATGGCCACCGCGATGTGCGGTTTGCCTTCGCCACCGACCGCATGGCATCCGGCGCAGACGTTCAGGTATTCCTGCTGGCCGCGCTGGGCACTGGCGCTGAGTTTGTCCACGGGCACTTCAACCAGCGTTTTCGCTGCCGGCGGTTTGTCGCCGAGCAGGAACGTCGCCATCGCCGCCAGATCCGGATCGCTGAGGCCTTGCGTGCTGTTGTGGAATACCGGGAACATCTCGTTGAACATCGTCCCCTGCGCACTCATGCCGTGCTTGAGGAACGTGCCCAGATCCTGCTCGTTCCAGCCGCGAGCGGCCAGATCGGTGGCCAACAAGCTCGGCGCCAGGTAACCATTGAGGATGCCGCCGGTCAGGCGCTTGTCCAACTGCATCGCGCCCGGCAGGCCGCGTGGCGTATGGCATTCGCCGCAGTGGCCGAGGACTTCGACCATGTACTGGCCGCGTTTCCAGGCGTCACTTTTGCCTTCGGCCGGCTCCAGCTTCAACGCTTTGCCGTACATCATGTTCCAGCCGATCAGGCCTGGGCGCACGTTGAACGGAAAGCTCAGGCTGGTGACCGGGGCTGCACGCTCGATCGGCTCGATGGTTTTCAGGTACGCATGGATCGCGTCCGAATCTGCACGCGGCATCAGGTGATACGAGGTGTACGGCATCGCCGGATAGAGGTTCGCACCGTCACGACGTTTGCCTTCTGTCAGCGCAGCGAAGAACTCGTCATCGTTGTACAAACCGATGCCGTGCTCTTTGCTCGGCGTGATGTTAGTGCCGTAGATCGTGCCGAACGGCGAGACGATCGGCAGACCGCCGGCAAACGGCGCGCCGCCCGGAGCGGTATGGCACGCCATGCAGTCAGCGGCGCGGGCGAGGTACTCGCCGCGCTTGACCTGATCATCAGCGTGGGCAAACAACACCGGCGCAGCGAGGCCGACCGCCAGGGTCAGGCGGGTCAGAAAAAGCTTCATGCTTAACCCTCCTTGACCAGGCCGAGATCGGTGAGCACGTTGCGGGTGGCGTTGTAGTAACGCACGTACCCGGTGCAACGGCAGACGTGATGGCCGAGGCTGTCCTCGATGACTTTTTCCAACTGGCTTTTGACGATCGGCTGACGCTGCAGCTTCTCGACCAGCACGGTCGCAGCATTGACGAAACCCGGGGCGCAGTAGCTGCACTGGAAAGCGAACTCGTCGACGAAGCGTTGTTGGATCGGATTCAGTTCGGTGACCTGGCCACTCTCGTCACGCTTGGCGTGGGATTCGATGGTACGGACTTTCTTGCCTTCGAAGTAATGCGCGCCAGTGATGCAGGTGCGCACTTCTTCGCTGGTGCCGTCCGGGTTGTCGACGATCACCACGCAGGCGTGGCAGATGCCCTGGCCGCAGCCCAGACGCGAACCGGTGAGGTTTTTGTATTCGTGCAGGTAGTCGATCATCGGCAGGTCATCAGGGATGTCCACCGGGCCGACGGATTGACCATTGAGGGTCAGTTGAAGCGGACGGTTAGCCATTGAGGGCCTCCTTGATGCGCGCTGGAGTGATAGGCAGATCGCGAACACGTTTGCCGATGGCGTGCGCCACGGCGTTACCGATGGCACCGACGATCGGGATCATCACCACTTCGGCGATGCCTTTGGACGGATCGCTTGGCGACAGTGCCGGGAGAATCTCCGACGTCTGTTTCCACACGGCAACATGACGCGCCATCGGCAAACGGTAACGGTTGAAGTTCCAGTCACCCTCCCCTGGCCCGCCTTCGTACAGCGGCATCTCTTCCATCAAGGCGTGACCGATGCCCATGGCGATACCGCCTTCCATCTGGCCCTTGACCAGCTCCTCGACCAGCACACGGCCGCACTCGACCCACGAATGGTGGTTGAGCACTTCGACTTCGGCCGAGCCCTTGTTGACCTTCAGCTCGACCAGCGTGGCGACCGGGCTGTAGTAGGTCACGGCGGCGTTGTTCAACTGAGTCGCCGGGTAACTGATGTTCTGGCGATCCAACAGGTGGAAACCGGCCGTGCTCATCAGCGCTTGCTTGGCTTTCGGCGCACCGTCGCCGTACTTCACCGCCAGACCGTCAAGCGGCAGACGCTCGCGCACGCCGTCGATGCTGTACTCAGCCTCGGCCCAACTCCAGCGGTTGAAACCGTGGACGGTGGCCGCGGTGACCAGACCACGCTCGTGAGCGCGTTTGGCCAGCTCTTCGAAGCTCAATGGCTGCATGCCGTTGGCCGTCAGTTTGCCGTCGACCCAATGCGCATCTTCGCGACGTACCACGTAAGGGTTGGCCTGACCGCCGAACGGACCCTGACGCCAGATCTCCAGCGCCGCTGGCCATAAACCGTGGTTGAACAGCACGCGCGCCGCTTCACGGGTGGCGTGGCTGAAGTAGTACGCCGAGTTGGTCGCCGACGAGGCCGAGGCCAATTTGCCAACCCAACGCGGGTTGCGCAGGAAGTTGTCCTGCTCGGCCTGAGTCATGATGTAAGGGTTGCCGCTGGTGATCAGCTGCATTTCCTTCCATTCGGTTTCGCCAGTCTTCACTTCGTGCGCCGGGCTGCCGAGGAAATCGGCCACCACCAAGGCTTGCGAGGTGGACATGCCGGTGCCGATTTCGATACCGATGTGGCGCAGGCTGATGCGACCGTCGGCGGTGAATTCGATGCTGGCCATCGGCGCTTCGGAACCGGTGCCGAAGTCTTTCTGGCAAATGGCAAAACCGACGCCGTACCAGTTATCCGGGTCTGCGGCTTCGCGCTGTTGCTTGATCGCGTCGCGGTTTTTCCAGACTTCGTGCACCGAGGCTTTATCGAGAATCTCGTGCAGGCGCAAAGCACCGGCCGGGATCGCGCCCTGGGTGTTTTTCATGCCGGAACGCAGGGCGTTCTTGCGACGCAGGTCGATCGCATCGACACCGAGGCGATTGGCGATTTCGTCGACCATCATTTCGGTCGACGCCATGCTTTGCAGGGTGCCGTAACCGCGCATCGAACCGGCTTCAACGCCACGCGAGTGATACGCGGTGACTTGCAGGTCGTTCTGCGGCATGTAGTAGATCGATTGCGCAGCGGTGGCGCCAACCGCAGCCACCGACGGGCTGTAGTTGATCCGGCCACCGCCGTCGACGCTCATTTCCGCGCGGAAAATCTTGAAGCTGTAGTCGTTCTTGTCCACGGCCAATTGGTAGCGGATGTCGAACGGGTGACGCTTGATGCCGCTCTGGAACTGCTCGTAGCGGTCGTTGGCCAAGCGCACCGGCACACCGGCGCCGTACAGCGCAGCAAGGGCTGCGTAGTAGACGAAGATGTTGTGGTCTTTGGAACCGTAACCCACGGTGTAACCTGGGTGCATGTTGAGGTTGTCGAGGCCGAAGCGCGACGGCGCGATCATTTTCGCGGTCTCGGTCGCAGCTTCCAGTGGGCACTGGGTGGCCACCACGAAATGCAGGGTCTTGGTTTTCTGGTCGTACCAGCCGTTGCCGTTGTCCGGCTCCATGGCGGCCGGTTCGATCGACGGGGTCTTGTAGCGTTCGTCGAACACCAGCCAGTTGTCAGGCGCGGTGTCGATCTCTTTCTTCATGCGGTCGGCGTAGAACAGGCCGCGCTCGGTCAGGTTGCCGTGCAGGTTGGGCTGGGAATTCCACACCGGGCGACGGTTTTTCAGCATCGGAAAGAGGATCGAGTCCTTCAGGCTGGCGAATTCGTCTTCGTCGGCCGAGGTCGGGCCGCCAACTCGCACATAGCGGAAGCTGCCGTAGGGATCGCCTTCGTAGAACGGCACTTGTGCACCGTAACGAATCGCTTTGTCATTGAATTTGAGCTTGTTCTTCGCCTGACGGAAACGCTCGAAATCGTTCCAGATCAGAATGGCCACCGGGTGACCGATGAACATCGGCACTTTGCCTTCCGGCAGCAACGGATCCGGCGCGTGCTCTTCAGGGAAGACGATGCCGTCCTTGTCCAGATCCGCGGCGGTGACGATGCGGTCAGGCTGCAAATCGGCCCCCAGCCACGACAGGTCATAGCCGTCGTAGATGCGGTCAGCCTTGATGGTTTTCAGCAGCATGGCGTGGCCCTGCTGTTCCGGCCAGCCCGGCATGTCCTTGGAGCGGATGTCGCGAGCAAAGACCTTGCTGCCGCAGACCTTGGACAGTGCGTCGTTACGCTGACGCGCCTTGCCGTTGTTGCCGAGCCATTTCTCGGACGGCACGGTAACGCTGTTTTCCATCAAGGCAGCCAGCGCCTGACTGCTGAGCGGCGTGAGCGTGACGCTCACACCCGCCACCAGCCCGCCCTGGAGGAACGAGCGCCGGGATATATCACGGTTGGACATGGATCATCCTCTGGGCGGTTATACGTCCGCCCTTCTGGTTATCTACTGGGGAATCTCGAGTCTTGCAGAAGCCCTTCTTGGCTAAACGGAGGGCGTGTTGACAGTGCAAAGCTGACCGAAAGGTTAACTTTAAAGGTTTCTGCGCTCGCAGCAAACAACCAGATACAAATTTCTGACTAAAGAATCAAAAAAGACAATGCGACGTGGCACCGCAGGATGGTTACAGGCATTCCATGTAGGAGCTGTCGAGTAAAACGAGGCTGCGATCTTTTGATCTTGCTTCTGCGATCAAGATCAAAAGATCGCAGCGTGCCGCAGCTCCTACAGGGAGCCGGGTTGCGTGATGGGAGCGGAGGTCAAATTTCAGACACAAAAAACCCCGGTCTTTCGACCAGGGTCTTTGCTATCGATTCCGAATCAACCAGTGGTTGCTTTCGGTGCTTCAAGGCGTTCAGTGGTCCTTGAAGCAGATATGGCGCAGCGGACGGGACTCGAACCCGCGACCCCCGGCGTGACAGGCCGGTATTCTAACCGACTGAACTACCGCTGCGTATCGCTTTGAGCTTGCGCTCAAGTAACTCGTTTTGATTGAAAGCTTCGGTGCTTTTCAATCGCAAACCAGACAAGTCTGATTTGTACAATATGGCGCAGCGGACGGGACTCGAACCCGCGACCCCCGGCGTGACAGGCCGGTATTCTAACCGACTGAACTACCGCTGCGCGTCGGTGCAGGCACTTTCAGCCTACGTTCTTGCTTACGCAAGTTTCTCGGGGAGTGGTGGGTGATGACGGGATCGAACCGCCGACATTCTGCTTGTAAGGCAGACGCTCTCCCAGCTGAGCTAATCACCCGTTTGCATCTCCGAGGCCGCGAAATTTACGCAGGTAGCGAACCTAAGTCAATAGCAGGATTGAAGTTTTTTTCAAAAACAGTTTTTAGCGGCAAGCTTCAAGCTACGAGAAAAAGCAAGAACACCCAAAGCAGCACACCACGGTCACGCTTCAACTTGCCGCTCGAAGCTAGAAGCTGCCTTTCACTGCTCGTAAATCATCTTCTTGGTCATGCCGCCATCGACGACGAATTCCTGCCCGGTGACAAACCCGGCATTTCTCGACAGCAACCAGGCGACCATCGCCGCCACATCTTCAACCGTCCCTACCCTGCCCGCCGGATGCTGAGCATGATCGGCATCGGCCAAAGGCTCGGCTCGACGCGCAGAAGGATCGCGCGCATCGATCCAGCCCGGGCTGACGGCGTTGACGCGAATCTCCGGCCCCAAGCTGATCGCCAGCGCATGCGTCAGCGCCAGCAGTCCGCCCTTGCTCGCCGCATACGCTTCGGAGTCGGCCTCCGACTGCCGCGCACGGGTCGAGGCCAGATTGACGATCGAACCGTTGTGCGCGCGCAAATACGGCGCACAGTGCTTGGCCAGCAACATCGGCCCACTGAGGTTTACCGCCAGCACGCGATTCCAGTACGCCAGATCGAGGCTTTCCAGGGTGATGTTGTGCGGATCGGCCACCGCCGCGTTGCACACCAGCGCATCGAGACGACCAAACTGCCCCAACACCTCAGCAACACCCAGCGCCACCTGGCCCTCATCGGCAACGTCCATGGCGATGAACCAGGCGTTTTCGCCCAGCACCTTCGCCACTTTCGAACCACGTGCGCGATCCAGATCGGTCAGCACCACCTGCCAGCCTTCGCTGATCAGCCACGCCGCAATCCCCAGACCGATACCGCGCGCGGCACCCGTGACCAGTGCAACGCGGCCATGGGTACCTGCTGTTGGCGTCGACAACTCGATCACAGCGCTGCCAGACCGCGCGCCAGATCGGCTTGCAGATCCGCCACATCTTCCAGACCGACCGCGATACGGATCAGGCTGTCGCGAATACCCGCTGCCTCACGTTCCTGCGGCGCCAGACGGCCGTGGGAGGTGGTGCTCGGATGGGTGATCGTGGTTTTGCTGTCGCCCAGGTTCGCCGTGATCGAAATCAGGCGAGTGGCATCGATAAAGCGCCAGGCGCCCTCTTTACCGCCCTTGACCTCAAAGCTCACCACCGCACCGAAGCCTTTCTGCTGACGCTGGGCCAGCTCATGTTGCGGATGGCTCTTGAGCCCGGCGTAATGGACTTTCTCGATACCGTCCTGCTGCTCCAGCCATTCGGCCAGTTGCTGGGCGTTGGCGCAGTGCGCCTTCATCCGCAGATTGAGGGTTTCCAGACCCTTGAGGAAGATCCACGCGTTGAACGGGCTCAACGTCGGGCCGGCAGTGCGCAGGAAGCCAACGATTTCTTTCATCTGCTCGCTGCGACCGGCGACCACGCCGCCCATGCAACGGCCCTGGCCGTCGATGAACTTGGTTGCCGAGTGCACGACGATGTCCGCACCCATTTTCAGCGGCTGCTGCAAGGCAGGTGTGCAGAAGCAGTTGTCGACCACCAGCATCGCGCCTTTGGCGTGAGCGATTTCCGCCAGCGCGGCGATGTCGACCAGTTCAGCCAGAGGGTTAGACGGCGATTCAACAAAGAGCAATTTGGTGTTCGGCTTGATCGCCGCATCCCAGGCCGACAGGTCAGCCAGCGGGACGTAATCGACTTCCACACCGAAACGTTTGAAATACTTCTCGAACAGGCTGATGGTCGAACCGAACACACTGCGCGAGACCAGCACGTGATCGCCGGCACTGCACAGGCTCATCACCACTGCCATGATCGCCGCCATGCCGGTTGCGGTCGCAACGGCCTGCTCGGCGCTTTCCAGCGCAGCAATGCGCTCTTCGAACGCGCGTACAGTCGGGTTGGTGTAGCGCGAGTAAACGTTGCCCGGCACTTCGCCGGCAAACCGCGCAGCGGCGTCGGCAGCAGTGCGGAACACGTAGCTGGAAGTGAAGAACATCGGATCACCGTGCTCACCTTCCGGCGTACGGTGCTGACCGGCACGTACGGCCAGGGTATCGAACGCTACGCCTTCAAGGTCGCTGTCCAGCCGACCGGCATCCCATTCCTGACTCATGCTGTCACTCCTTGCCCTGTTCTGAAATAGATACAAAACCGGCCCGGAGGCGTGATGCCTTTGTAGGAGCAGGGCTTGCCCGCGATGGCGCCTCTGACAGCGCCAAAAGCTTCGCGGGCAAGCCTTGCTCCTACAGGCCGGTGATTACTTAGTTGTTGTACAGATCGATGATCGCACTGACCGCCTGGGTCTTGATCTTCGAGGAGTCGTTCCGCGCCTGCTCGATCTTGTTCAGGTACGCCTCGTCGACGTCGCCGGTGACGTACTTGCCGTCGAACACTGCGCAATCGAAGTTCTCGATCTTGATCTTGCCGCCACCGACCGCTTCGATCAAGTCAGGCAAGTCCTGATAGATCAACCAGTCAGCACCGATCAGATCCGCTACGTCCTGAGTCGAACGGTTGTGCGCGATCAGTTCGTGGGCGCTTGGCATGTCGATGCCGTAGACGTTCGGGAAGCGTACTGCCGGAGCAGCCGAGCAGAAGTAGACGTTTTTCGCGCCGGCTTCGCGGGCCATCTGGATGATCTGCTTGCAAGTGGTGCCACGCACGATTGAGTCGTCGACCAGCATCACGTTCTTGCCGCGGAATTCCAGCTCGATGGCATTGAGCTTCTGACGCACCGATTTCTTGCGAGCCGCCTGGCCCGGCATGATGAAGGTACGGCCGATGTAACGGTTCTTGACGAAACCTTCGCGGAATTTCACGCCCAGGTGGTTGGCCAGCTCCAGGGCCGCGGTACGGCTGGTGTCAGGAATCGGGATGACCACGTCGATGTCGTGCTCTGGACGCTCGCGCAGGATCTTCTCGGCGAGTTTCTCACCCATGCGCAGACGAGCCTTGTAGACCGACACGCCGTCGATGATCGAATCCGGACGCGCCAGGTAGACGTGTTCGAAGATGCACGGGGTCAGGGACGGGTTGGTCGCGCACTGACGGGTGTGCAGCTTGCCGTCTTCAGTGATGTAGACCGCTTCGCCCGGGGCCAGGTCGCGAATCAGGGTGAAGCCGAGCACGTCCAGCGAAACGCTTTCCGAGGCGATCATGTACTCGACGCCTTCGTCGGTGTGACGCTGACCGAACACGATCGGGCGGATGCCGTGCGGGTCACGGAAACCGACGATGCCGTAACCGGTCACCATGGCGACTACCGCGTAACCGCCAACGCAACGGTTGTGCACGTCGGTCACCGCGGCAAACACGTCTTCTTCGGTCGGTTGCAGCTTGCCGCGCTGGGCCAGTTCGTGAGCGAACACGTTCAGCAGCACTTCCGAGTCGGAACTGGTGTTGACGTGACGCAGGTCGGATTCGTAGATCTCTTTGGCCAACTGTTCAACGTTGGTCAGGTTACCGTTGTGCGCCAAGGTGATGCCGTAAGGCGAGTTGACGTAAAACGGTTGGGCTTCAGCCGAAGTCGAGCTGCCCGCGGTCGGGTAACGGACGTGGCCGATGCCCATGTGGCCAACCAGGCGCTGCATGTGACGCTGTTGAAACACGTCACGCACCAGACCATTGTCCTTGCGCAGGAACAACCGGCCATCATGGCTGGTGACGATACCGGCAGCGTCCTGGCCGCGGTGCTGGAGCACGGTTAGCGCGTCATACAGCGCCTGATTGACGTTCGACTTACCGACGATACCGACGATGCCACACATGCGACGCAACCCCTACTTAATGGATCTGAACTGAACAACACTCACTGAGGCGTTTTCGCCGACGGCAAGAGTTGCTCCTTGAACGGAAGATCAGCGGGTACGCTGATTCCGCTGGCAAGCCACTGACTGCTCCACCCGAGGATCAGGTTTTTGGACCAGTCGGCGACCAATAGAAACTTGGGAACGAGCTGGGATTCTTTCCACCACCCGTCCTGCTGTACCGGCCCCAGGCTCAACAGCCCGACCGCCACGACCACCAGCAACACGCCACGCGCTGCGCCGAAGGCCATGCCGAGGAATCGATCGGTCCCGGACAACCCGGTGACGCGAACCAACTCGCCGATAAGATAATTGATCATTGCGCCCACGATCAGTGTGGCGACAAACATGATGGCACAGCCCGCGATCACGCGAGCCGATGGGGTTTCGATGTATCCGGCGAGGTACTCGGACAATGAGCCACCGAACATCCAGGCGACGGCTCCTGCGATGATCCAGGTCACCAGCGATAATGCTTCCTTGACGAAGCCGCGGCTCAAACTGATCAAAGCGGAGATGGCGATGATTGCAACGATCGCCCAGTCAACCCAGGTAAATGGCACAGTGCAGCCTACAGACGGATAAGGCGGCGCATTTTAGCAGAGCGCATGCCTCTCGGTAAGCTGCGATTGTCAGTGCATTTCAATCGAAGCGATAGTTTTTAGCCGCGCTCAGGCTGGAAACGCACGACAAACCCTTTGAGGTTCTGCTGACGACCCAACAGATCACGCAGACGATCGGCTTCGGCGCGCTCGATCAGCGGCCCGACAAACACCCGATTCTTGCCATCGGCGGAACGGATATAGGCGTTGTAACCCTGGCTGCGCAGGGTTTTCTGCAGGCTTTCGGCACTGGCGCGGCTCGACAGACTGGCCAACTGCACCGACCAGCTTACCGACAGGCCGTTGGCATCGACGCGACTTTGCGTGGTGTCAGGCTTGGACGAGGAAGCTGTGATTGGCTGAGCAGGCGCCGGAATCGGTTTGGCCACCGCAGGCGGCGCAGCGGGCTTGGCGATCAAAATAGGCGCAGTCGGTGCTGGCGCTGGTGCTGCAGGCGCCATGTCTTGCGCAACTTCTTCATCCGTCGGCACCGGCTCTTGCGGCAGGGTTTGCGGCTCGGGCACGGCCACCGTTTCCATTTGCACCTGTGGCACCAAGGGCGCCTGCGGAGCGGCCGGCGCGTCGACAGTCACCTGACGCTGCTCATCCTCACGGGTAAACAACATCGGCAGGAAAATCACCGCCAGCGCCACCAGCACCAACGCGCCAACCATGCGCTGCTTGTACGCTTTATCCAGCAAAGCCATTTGCCGCTTCCTCCGTGGAGCGCCGGGCCAGCCATTGAAGGGCCTCGGCGACACAATAAAATGATCCGAACAACAGAATCTCGTCGTCGCTGGTCGCTACGGCGCACTGCCCTTCCAGCGCAGCCGCGACACTCTCGTAAGACGTGACCGACGCGCCAAGGTTCTGCAATGCCGTCTGCAATTCAGCCACCGGGCGCGCACGCGGCGAATCCAGCGGCGCCACCGCCCAGTGCTCGACACTAGCATTCAATTCGCCGACAACACCATCCAGATCCTTGTCGGCCAGCAGACCAAACACCGCCAGGCGTTTGCCCACCGGCGGCCGCGCGGCCAGACGACGGGCCAGATACTCGGCAGCATGCGGATTGTGACCAACATCCAGCAACAAATTCAGGCGCTTGCCGTTCCACTCGAACGAGCGGCGATCGAGACGACCGACCACGCGAGTCGCCTGCAAAGCAGCGACGATCTGCTGCGCATTCCACGGCAAACCAAGCAACAAGTAAGCCTGCAACGCCAGCGCAGCGTTTTCCATCGGCAGATCCAGCAGCGGCAGGTCAACCAGCTCAACTGCCTGTCCTTGCGCATCGGTACCGCGCCATTGCCAGTGCTGATCAGTGATGCCGAGGTCGAAATCACGACCCCGCAGGAAGAAAGGACAGGCCAGCTCACGCGCCTTGTCGAGCAACGGTTGCGGCGGATTCAGATCGCCACACAGGGCAGGCTTGCCCTGACGGAAGATCCCGGCCTTCTCGAAGGCCACGGATTCACGGGTGTCGCCCAGATAATCGGCGTGATCGACGCCAATACTGGTGACCAGCGCGATGTCGGCATCGACCACGTTAACGGTATCCAGACGCCCGCCCAGACCGACTTCAAGCACCACAGCGTCAAGTTTTGCCTGTTGAAACAGCCAGAACGCCGCCAGGGTGCCCATTTCGAAGTAAGTCAGGGAAGTGTCGCCGCGCCCGGCCTCGACCGCAGCAAAGGCATCGCACAACTGCGCGTCAGTGGCTTCGACGCCATTGAGCTGCACCCGCTCGTTATAACGCAGCAGGTGCGGAGAATTGTAGACACCAACGCTCAGGCCCTGCGCCCGCAGCAAGGAAGCCACGAAAGCGCAGGTCGAACCCTTGCCGTTGGTACCGGTGACCGTAATCACCCGAGGCGCCGGCTGGCCCAGCCCCATCCGGGACGCTACCTGTTGCGAACGCTCCAGGCCCATGTCGATGGCCGACGGATGCAACTGCTCAAGGTAGGCGAGCCATTCGCCAAGGGTGCGCTCGGTCATAGGCCAGCAGGGACCGGTGGAACCACGATCGGCTCGATTGGCGCGGCGACGAATTTCGGCGTCGGCTTGCCAGTCATTTGTGCCAGCAGATTACCCAGACGCGGGCGCAGTTCCTGACGGTGGATGATCATGTCGATCGCGCCGTGTTCCAGCAGGAATTCGCTGCGCTGGAAGCCTTCCGGCAGTTTTTCACGCACGGTTTGCTCGATAACGCGCGGACCGGCGAAGCCAATCAGGGCCTTCGGCTCACCGACGATCACGTCGCCAAGCATCGCCAGACTGGCGGAAACACCGCCGTAGACCGGGTCGGTCAGCACGGAGATGAACGGAATGCCTTCTTCACGCAGACGCGCCAGTACCGCCGAGGTCTTGGCCATCTGCATCAGCGAGATCAGCGCTTCCTGCATGCGCGCACCGCCGGAAGCGGCGAAGCAGATCATCGGGCAGCGGTTTTCCAGCGCGTAGTTGGCGGCACGTACAAAGCGCTCACCAACGATGGCGCCCATCGAGCCGCCCATGAAGCTGAATTCGAAGGCCGAAACCACCACCGGCATGCCCAGCAGGGTGCCGCTGACGGAGATCAGTGCGTCTTTTTCGCCGGTCTGCTTTTGCGCAGCGACCAAACGATCCTTGTACTTTTTGCCGTCGCGGAATTTCAGACGGTCAACCGGCTCCAGATCGGCGCCCAGTTCGTTGCGACCTTCGGCATCGAGGAAGATGTCGATGCGCGCACGTGCGCCGATGCGCATGTGGTGGTTGCACTTGGGGCAAACGTCCAGGGTCTTTTCCAGCTCTGGACGATACAACACCGCCTCGCAAGACGGGCATTTGTGCCACAGACCTTCAGGGACCGAGCTCTTCTTGACCTCGGAACGCATGATCGAAGGGATCAGTTTGTCTACTAACCAGTTGCTCATGCTTTCTTTCTCCAGTACCGGCGGCCCGAACGCTCTGGTTCGCAGCCCCGCGTATGCCCTTCAGCTAAATTCATGTGTGTGGCGATGGTGGATGAGTGGCCACGGTCAGCGCGAAACATGACCTGCGTGCCCTTCACAAACCCTCAGCCGCGCCTGCTTTGTGCAAGTGCATTGATGGACGGCGGCAGACTGCCAGCCGTCACATCAATATCGGCACCACCGCTCTGTAGGAGCGTGTAGGAGCTGACGAGTGCAACGAGGTTGCGATCCTTTGAACTTGTTTTTTTACGATCAAAAGATCGCAGCCTCGTTGCACTCGTCAGCTCCTACAGGCTCCTACAGGCTCCTGCAGGTTCCTATTTGTCTTTTACTGCTTTGATAAATGCGCGGATCTTTGCGTGATCCTTGATGCCTTTGCTCGCTTCCACCCCGCCACTGACGTCTACGGCATAGGGTTTTACCCGGGCCAAGGCGTCCGCAACGTTTTCCGGGGTCAGGCCCCCGGCCAGAATCAACGGTTTGCTCAAAGCTTGCGGAATCAATGACCAGTCGAACGCCTCACCGGTTCCGCCGGGCACACCTTCGACATAAGTGTCGAGCAGCACGCCACTGGCGCTCGGGTAGGCATCAACGGCGGCCGCAATGTCATCACCGGCCTTGACCCGCAGCGCCTTGATGTACGGACGATGCCAGCCTTCGCAATCTTCAGCGACTTCATCACCATGGAACTGCAGCAAATCCAGCGGCACGGCATCGAGGATTTCCCCCAACTCGCAGCGGCTGGCGTTGACGAACAGGCCCACGGTGGTCACAAACGGCGGCAACGCCTGGATGATCGCTCGTGCCTGCTGCACGCTGACCGCACGCGGACTCTTGGCGTAGAACACGAATCCGATCGCATCCGCCCCGGCCTCGACGGCGGCCAGCGCATCTTCTATGCGGGTAATCCCGCAGATCTTGCTGCGAACGGCAGACATGTCGAGAAAAACTCCAAGCTAAAATCCGGGAAAGTCCCGGATGGTAACAAAAGCGTTCGTGGACGTCAGCCGTCAAGTTCCGAGAAGCCCGTGAGGAAATGCGGGCCGATAAAACGCTCGGGTAACGGGAACTCGTCGTGATACTCGACCTGCACCAGATACAAACCGTACGGATGCGCGGTCACCCCACCGGAACGGCGCTCACGACTTTCCAGGACTTCTTTCATCCACTCCACCGGGCGCTCGCCAGCACCGATGGTCATCAGCACGCCGGCGATGTTGCGCACCATGTGATGCAGGAAAGCATTGGCGCGGATATCGAGCACGATCATCTTGCCGTGACGGGTCACGCGCAGATGATGCATCTTCTTGATCGGCGACTTGGCCTGGCACTGACCGGCGCGGAACGCACTGAAATCGTGAGTGCCGATCAGGTATTGCGCGGCCTCGGCCATGCGCTCGACGTCCAGCGGACGGTGGTTCCAGGTGATTTCTTCGTTGAGATGCGCCGGGCGGATCTGATCGTTGTAGATCACGTAGCGATAACGCCGGGCGATGGCTTTGAAGCGCGCATGAAAATGCGCCGGCATCACCCGCGCCCAACTGACGCTGATGTCATGGGGCAGATTGATGTTGGCGCCCATGACCCAGGCTTTCAGCGAACGATCGACCGTGGTATCGAAATGCACCACTTGTCCGCAGGCATGCACGCCGGCGTCGGTGCGCCCGGCGCACTGCAAGGAGACCGGCGAATTGGCGACTTTCGACAGGGCTTTTTCGAGCTCTTCCTGCACCGTTTTCACACCGGTCAACTGACGCTGCCAGCCGCTGTAGCGCGAGCCTTTGTACTCAACGCCCAGCGCTACGCGGTAAAAGCCCTCGGGGGCCATTTCGGCGACCGGGTTATCTATGTTTGCCAAGGTGGGACAGCCTGCTGTTTTTGCAAAGGCGGGCATTATAAGGCTGTGGTTCAGGGATGCCAGTTTGAAGATCAAAAGATCGCAGCCTTCGGCAGCTCCTACAAGGGAATGCGATCTCATGTAGGAGCTGCCGAAG
>NZ_RWIL01000161.1:0-12721 GCF_009764635.1 Pseudomonas sp. PB103
GCCATCTGAAACAGCTTCAGCGAATCCATCTCCCACAGGGATCTTCAGCGTACACAAAATGTGTGAGCGACCAAGAAACCTGTGGGAGCTGGCTTGCCAGCGATGAAGCCCGCGCATTCAACATCGAGTTATCAGAACGACCGCACGATCCGCCCCAACGTCTCCATGGCCTTTTCCGAATCCTCGGTCCACGGGCTGCCATAGTTCAGGCGAATGCAATTGCGGAAACGCTGCGTCGGCGAAAAAATCGGTCCCGGTGCGATGCTGATGCCCTGCGCTAATGCCATCTGAAACAGCTTCAGCGAATCCATCTGCGGCGGTAATTCCAGCCACAAGAAGTAGCCGCCTGCCGGTTGGCTGACCCGTGTCTGTGCCGGGAAGTAGCGGGCAATCGCGGCGAGCATCGCGCTCTGCTGTTCTTCCAGTGCATAACGCAATTTGCGCAGATGCCGGTCGTAGCCACCGTGTTGCAGGTAGTCGGCAATCGCCGCTTGCGCCGGCATCGAGGCGCACAGCGAGGTCATCAGTTTCAGTCGTTCGATTTTCTGTGCGTAACGCCCGGCGGCCACCCAGCCGATGCGGTAGCCGGGGGCGAGGCTCTTGGCGAACGAGCCGCAATGCATGACTAAACCTTCGGTGTCGAAGGCCTTGGCCGGTTTCGGTGCCTGCTGGCCGTAATAAAGCTCGGCGTAGACGTCGTCTTCGATCAGCGGCACCTGATGGCGGCGCAGCAGTTCGACCAGTTCCTGTTTCTTCGCCTCAGGCATGGTCGCGCCCATCGGGTTCTGGAAACTGGTCATGCACCAGCAGGCCTTGATCGGATGACGTTCCAGGGTTTGCGCGAGCACGCCGAGGTCGATGCCGTCGCGCGGGTGCACGGGGATTTCCACAGCTTTGAGTTTCAGCCGTTCCAGCACTTGCAGGCTGGCGTAAAACGCCGGGGCTTCGATGGCCACCAGATCGCCGGGCTCGGTCACCGCCTGCAGGCACAGGTTCAGTGCTTCGAGGGCGCCGTTGGTGATCAGCAGTTCTTCCATCGGCAGCATCAGGCCGCCGACCATGTAGCGCAGGGCGATCTGTCGACGCAGTTGCGGGTTGCCCGGCGACATGTCGGTGACAACCATGCGCGGATCCATCTCGCGGGCGGCGCTGGCCAGCGAACGCGACAGGCGTTGCAGCGGGAACAGCGTCGGGCTGGGGAACGCCGAGCCGAAGGGTACGGTGCTCGGGTCCTTGATCGATTCCAGTACCGAGAACACCAGTTCGCTGACATCGACTTCGGTGGAGTCATTAACGTGACTGCTGATGACGGGCTCGGAAAACGGGCTTGGCGCGTGGGTGTTGACGAAATAGCCGGAGCGCGGCCGGGCACGAATCAGGCCACGGCGTTCCAGCAGGTAATACGCCTGGAACACCGTGGACGGGCTGACGCCGTAGGTCTGGCTCGCGTAACGCACCGAAGGCACGCGCTGGCCGGGGCCGAGGACGCCGGAGCGGATCAGTTCAGCGATGTCGTCGGCGAATTTTTCGTAGCGTTTCATCGAGGAGCCTTGGTGCTGGTTGATGATGAGGTGTGTCAGGAGAACTGCCCCTCACCCTAACCCTCTCCCAGAGGGAGAGGGGACTGATTGGGGGATGCTTGTGAACTACACCGACCTGAAAGTGCTTTGCTGAATCCATAATCGACTCGGCCTGAACATGCTTTGCTGAATCCATAATCGACTCGGTCTGTCAGGTCGATGTATAGCGACAGACACCTCGGTCGGCCCCCTCTACCCCTGGGAGAGGGCTGGGGTGAGGGGCCGGATTCTAACGGTTCAGCGATTCATCGGCGCGACAAACCTGCTCTTCGCAACGCTGTAAACCTCGGGCTCATCGCTGTCGGCAATCTTGAAGCTCAGGGTCTGCGAGCTGCTGGCCGGGCGCTCCGTGGTCATCGCCACCGACACCGGCACATCGACAATTTCCCCCGGTGCCAGGCTCAGTTCAGTCTTGCCTTGTAGCTGGAAGCCGTCGCCGTCCAACAGGCTCAAGTTGTAAGTCTGGCGTTGCTGGGTCTTGTTGATGACTTTGAGGCTATAGATGTTTTCGATCTGGCCCTGACCGTTCTCGCGGAATAGCCCACGATCCTTGGTCACGTCCAGCGAGACCATCGGCCGCTCGACCAACGCCAGCGCCAGAGCGCCAATCATTGCCAGCAGCACCACGGTGTAGCCGATCAGTCGTGGCCGCAGCAGGTGCGTCTTGCCACCCTGCAATTCGCGCTCGGAGCTGTAGCGGATCAAGCCGCGCGGGTAGTTCATCTTGTCCATGATCGAATCACAGGCGTCGATGCACGCGGCGCAACCGATGCATTCCATTTGCAAGCCGTCACGAATGTCGATGCCGGTCGGGCAGACCTGCACACACAACTGGCAGTCGATGCAATCGCCGAGCCCGGCTTCAAGCGGTTTGACGTCGCGTTTGCGCGGGCCACGGTTTTCGCCACGGGCCACGTCGTAGGCAATCGCCAGGGTGTCCTTGTCGAACATCACGCTCTGGAAACGCGCATACGGGCACATGTGCATGCACACCGCTTCACGCAACCAGCCGGCGTTGATGTAGGTGGCCGCGGTGAAAAACAGCACCCAGAACAGACTGACACCGCCGATCTGCAAGGTCAGCAGTTCTTCGGCCAGTGGCCGGATCGGGGTGAAGTAGCCAACGAAGGTCAGGCCGGTCATCACGCTGATCGCCAGCCACAAGGTGTGCTTGGCCGCACGCCGCGCGAGCTTGTTCAGGCTCCACGGTGCGGCTTGCAGTTTGATGCGCTGGTTGCGCTCACCTTCAGTGATTTTTTCGCACCACATGAAGATCCACGTCCACGAACTCTGCGGGCAGGTGTAGCCGCACCAGACCCGGCCAGCGAACACGGTGATGGCGAACAGGCCGAACGCGGCAATGATCAGCAGCGCCGAGAGCAGGATGAAATCCTGTGGCCAGAAGGTCGCGCCGAAGATGTGGAATTTGCTTTCTGAAAGGTCCCAGAGCACTGCCTGCCGGCCACCCCAGTTCAGCCACACGGTGCCGAAGAACAGCAAAAACAGAAACCCCGCGCCGCTCATGCGCAAGGTGCGAAACAGACCGGTGAAGCTGCGAGTGTGAATCTGGTTGTCGCTGGATTTGGCCGTCGCCTTCATTGGGCGTGCGGGCACACTTTTTATAGTGGGAGATGCTTCTACGGTTCGGACGGGGATTTGTTCGCTCATGGTTATTCGCTCATCAGCCTCCATCAGGCCAGAGCACTATGAGCGTCGATCTGTTTGCATAACAGACTCAGGTATTTCAATAAAAAGCGGATCAGATGGCTTTTCGCACAGCGCCTGCGTCAACTTGAAGCAGCCCGCAGACAAAGGCGCAAACGCCTATCGCAGACGTTTGCGCCGTGTGTTGATCCGGGTCAGTCAAATCACCGAATCACTCTCGTCGGCCTTGAGGTGCTTGCGACCGTCTCTGGCACCGGCAACGGTCAAGGCGTCGGCCTCGGCTTCGGTGATGTAAACGCGCCGGCCTTCTATTTCAACGAAAGACATGGCTTTGTCGCTATCTGTCCTGACTTCAAGGGTGTCGCAAATGCGAATTTCCTCACCATTTTCGACGGTGAAAAAACACACTTTTTGCTCGGGATTGGATTCATCGACTCGCAGAGGCATGGCGGCAGTCCTTTTTTCAGGGGTATCTGCAAGGTTAGGGCGCGCGCTTCGCTGATCGTTCTGCGCAACTGATTAATGGTCGCCGCTGTCCATCGTCTATGAGCCAATAACAAGGACTGCACGATGAACGCGTGGTGGCATGAAGTGTGGGCAACCCTGCAAGCGGAATTCGCCGACGTCGGCGATGCGTCGCAGCTGACGCGCATTACCGTGCGCCTGCTGATGGCGGCGATTCTGGGCGGGATTCTCGGGTTTGAGCGTGAGCACAAAGGCAAGGCCGCCGGAGTGCGCACGCACATGCTGGTGGCACTCGGCGCGGCGCTGTTTGTGCTGGTGCCGCAAACGTCAGGGGCGGAGTCCGATGCGATGAGCCGGGTGCTGCAGGGGGTGATTGCCGGGATCGGCTTTCTCGGCGCCGGGACTATTTTGAAGAACCCGGAAGGCGACGAAGGTCACGTAAAGG
Organism: Pseudomonas sp. PB103; assembly: GCF_009764635.1. NCBI lineage: Bacteria > Pseudomonadati > Pseudomonadota > Gammaproteobacteria > Pseudomonadales > Pseudomonadaceae > Pseudomonas > Pseudomonas sp. PB103. The sequence continues at coordinate 4,156 of NZ_RWIL01000161.1, forward strand.
GCCTGACCACAGCGGCGGGTCTGTGGATGACAGCGGCAATTGGCGTGGCGGCAGGGATGGGCAAAGAGGCGACGGCGTTGCTCAGTACCTTGTTGGCGTTGGGCATCTTCAGCGTGATGCCACGGATCGTGAAGTTTTTCGAGAAGGAAGAGCAGAAGACGGATGACCACTGATCGCTCCTGCGCCGGCTGATCATTCCCACGCTCTGCGTGGGGATGCCTCAATGGACGCTCTGCGTCCGCTTGGGGACGCGGAGCGTCCCGGGCTGCATTCCCACGCCGAGCGTGGGAACGATCAGGTACCTGAGGGGTGGCGGATTCAGAGGATCACGGGGGGCATGGTCGTTGGTGGTTCTTCCTTGGGCGGTGGTGTGGTGCCTGGTGGTTCCTGCTCGGGAATCGGTTGCGGTTCGGTTTCGGGCAGGGTGGGTTTGTCGATGTTCGGATCGGGTGTTTCGGCCGGGATCGGGATGTTCATCGGTGGACCTCCGTGTGGCACATGGCGTGAGAAGTGCTTAAGTGGATTGACCACCTCGTGGCGAATTCGATCCGCTTTTCTGTAACGGCAATTTCATCTGAACTTTTCCCGGGGCAGGTCGCTCGGAACCTAAGTGAGTTCATTCCGGACGGGCGCTCGATTGCGAACGCTGAACCGGCACAAGAGCGTCCTTTGGGCGTTAAGGAGAGATGCTCAATGACTGCTGAAACCCCCTCAGAACTGAGCTACAACCCGCACATCCCGCTGTCGCAGGCCTTGTTGTTGCCACGCATCGCCATCGAAAACACCCTGCCGACCCTCGATGGCGGCCAGTTTGCCGTCAAGTCGATCGCCGGGCGCGAAATAGTGGTCACCAGCAAGGTGTTCGCCGACGGCCACGACAAACTGGCCGTACGCATTCGCTGGCGCGAGGAAGGCGAGGAGACCTGGCAAAGCGAGGTCATGTCCGATCAAGGCAATAACGGCTGGCAAGGCCAGTTCCGCCCTGAGCATCAGGGGCGTTTTCTGTACTGCATCGAAGCGTGGATCGATCACTTCGCCAGTTTCCAGTACGAGCTGGAGAAGAAACACACCGCCGCCGTGCCCGTCTCGCTGGAATTGCAGGAAGGTCGGACGATGGTGCAGCAGGCCGCCGAACGCAGCGAAGGTCAGCTCAGCGAACAGCTCGCCGCGCTGCACCATGAACTGTCGGGGTTGCTCGAAACCGAGCAGGTCGCGCTGTTTCTGCACTCGCGCAGTGCGCAATTGATGGCCGAGGCCGATCACCGCGCCTACTTGAGCGTCAGCCCTGAATTCCCGGTGGACGTCGAGCGTGAACTGGCCGAGTTCGCCAGTTGGTACGAGCTGTTTCCACGCTCGATCACCGATGACCCCAAACGTCACGGCACCTTTAATGACGTGCACTCGCGCTTGCCGATGATCCAGGACATGGGTTTCGACGTGTTGTACTTCACGCCGATCCACCCGATCGGCCGCGCGCATCGCAAAGGTCGCAACAATTCGCTGAGCGCTGGCCCGGACGATCCTGGCAGCCCGTATGCGATTGGCAGCGAGGAGGGTGGTCACGAGGCGATTCACTCGCAACTCGGTACTCGCGAAGACTTCCGTCGACTGGTGGCGGCGGCTGCCGATCATGGTCTGGAAATCGCTCTCGATTTTGCCATTCAGTGTTCTCAGGATCACCCGTGGCTCAAGCAGCATCCGGGCTGGTTCAACTGGCGCCCGGACGGCACGATCAAATACGCGGAAAACCCGCCGAAGAAATATCAGGACATCGTTAACGTCGACTTTTACGCGCCGGATGCGATTCCGAGTCTGTGGGTCGAGTTGCGCGACATCGTCATCGGTTGGGTCGAGGAGGGTGTGAAGATCTTCCGCGTCGACAACCCGCACACCAAACCGTTGCCGTTCTGGCAATGGCTGATTGCCGATGTGCGAGCGCTGCACCCGGAAGTGATCTTCCTCGCCGAGGCGTTCACCACGCCGGCGATGATGGCGCGGCTCGGCAAGGTCGGGTACACGCAGAGTTACACCTATTTCACTTGGCGCAACACCAAGACCGAGCTGGCGACGTACCTCACCGAGCTGAATGAATCGCCGTGGCGCGAGTGCTTCCGGCCGAATTTCTTCGTCAATACCCCCGATATCAATCCGGCGTTCCTGCATGAATCCGGGCGGCCGGGCTTCTTGATCCGCGCCGCGCTGGCGACCATGGGCTCGGGCCTGTGGGGCATGTATTCGGGGTATGAACTGTGTGAAGCGGCGCCGGTGCCGGGCAAGGAGGAATACCTCGACTCGGAGAAATACGAGATCCGCGTCCGCGACTTCACCGCACCGGGCAACATCATTGCCGAGATCGCCCAGCTCAACCGCATCCGCCGGCAGAATCCGGCGTTGCACACGCATCTGGGCCTGAAGGTCTACAACGCCTGGAACGACAACATTCTGTACTTCGGCAAGCGCAGCGCCGATGGCAGCAATTTCATACTGGTCGCGGTCAGTCTCGATCCGCATAACGTACAGGAAGCGAATTTCGAACTGCCGCTGTGGGAAATGGGCTTGCCGGACGATGCGACGACCCATGGTGAAGATTTGATGAACGGACATCGCTGGGACTGGCATGGCAAATACCAGTTCATGCGCATAGACCCGGCTTACCAGCCGTTCGGCATCTGGCGAATCACCACTACGTAATGATCGTTCCCACGCTCTGCGTGGGAATGCATCCCGGGACGCTCTGCGTCCAAAATCGGACGCAGAGCGTCCATGGCGGCATTCCCACGCAGAGCGTGGGGACGATCATCGTGGGACGCTTCTCAAGAATTCAGCAGGAGTTTCACATGGCGAAGAAACCCAAGGCAGCCACCTTTATCAAAGACCCGCTCTGGTACAAGGATGCGGTGATCTATCAGGTTCACGTAAAATCGTTTTTCGACTCCAACAATGACGGGATCGGCGACTTTCCCGGCCTGATCGCCAAACTCGATTACATCGCCGAACTCGGCGTCAACACCATCTGGCTGTTGCCGTTCTATCCCTCGCCACGCCGTGACGACGGCTACGACATCGCCGAATACCGTGGCGTACACAGCGATTACGGGACCATGGCCGATGCCAAGCGCTTCATCGCCGAGGCGCACAAACGTGGTTTGCGGGTGATCACCGAGCTGGTCATCAACCATACCTCCGACCAGCACCCGTGGTTCCAGCGCGCGCGCAAGGCCAAACCGGGATCGGCGGCACGGGATTTCTACGTGTGGTCCGATGACGATCAGAAATACGACGGCACGCGGATCATTTTTCTCGACACGGAAAAGTCCAACTGGACCTGGGACCCGGTCGCAGGCCAGTACTTCTGGCACCGTTTCTATTCGCACCAGCCCGATCTGAATTTCGATAACCCGCAAGTGATGAAAGCCGTGCTCTCGGTGATGCGTTATTGGCTGGACATGGGCATCGACGGCTTGCGCCTCGACGCCATTCCGTACCTGATCGAGCGCGACGGCACCAACAACGAAAACCTCCCCGAGACCCATGACGTCCTCAAGCAGATTCGCGCCGAAATCGACGCCAATTACCCCGACCGCATGCTGCTCGCCGAGGCCAACCAATGGCCGGAAGACACCCAGCTGTATTTCGGTGACACCGACGCCAGCGGCTTGAATGGCGACGAATGCCACATGGCGTTCCACTTCCCGCTGATGCCGCGCATGTACATGGCGCTGGCCCAGGAGGATCGCTTCCCGATCACCGACATTTTGCGCCAGACCCCGGAAATTCCCGCCAATTGCCAGTGGGCGATTTTTCTGCGCAACCACGATGAATTGACCCTGGAAATGGTCACCGACAAAGAGCGCGACTACCTGTGGAATTACTACGCCGCAGACCGCCGCGCACGGATCAACCTCGGTATACGTCGACGCCTGGCACCGCTGATGGAGCGCGACCGTCGTCGTGTCGAGTTGCTTAACAGCCTGCTGCTGTCGATGCCCGGCACGCCAACGTTGTATTACGGCGACGAGATCGGCATGGGCGACAACATTTATCTCGGCGACCGCGACGGCGTACGCACGCCGATGCAGTGGTCGATCGACCGCAATGGCGGCTTCTCCCGCGCCGATCCGGCAAGCCTGGTGCTGCCGCCGATCATGGACCCGCAATACGGCTACCTGTCGGTCAACGTCGAAACTCAGGCGGGTGATCCGCATTCGTTGCTTAACTGGACGCGACGCATGCTCGCCGTGCGCAAGCAGTCCAAGGCGTTCGGTCGCGGCACGCTGAAGATGCTTTCGCCGAGCAACCGAAGGATTCTCGCGTACACCCGCGAATTCACCGACGCCGACGGCAAACACGAAATCATCCTCTGCGTGGCCAACGTGTCGCGCAGCGCGCAAGCGGCGGAACTGGACCTGTCGGCGTACGTCGGCATGGTGCCGGTGGAGATGCTCGGCGGTAATGCGTTCCCGCCGATTGGCCAGTTGAATTTCCTCCTGACCCTGGCGCCGTACGGTTTCTACTGGTTTGCGCTTGCCACGGAAAATCAGATGCCGAGCTGGCACGTGGAACCTGCGCAGAGCCTGCCGGACTTCACCACGCTGGTGCTGAAAAAACGCATGGAAGAGCTGCTCGAAGCACCGTCCCGCGCGACGCTGGAGCAAAACATTCTGCCGAGCTGGCTGCAGAACCGTCGCTGGTTCGCCGGCAAGGACGCGGCCATCGACAAGGTTCATCTGGCTTATGGCGTGCGTTTTGGCGACGCTCAACATCCGGTGCTGCTCAGCGAAATCGAGGTCACCAGCGCTGGCCAGACCAGCCGTTATCAGCTGCCGTTCGGTTTTATCTCCGAAGATCAGGTCGGCCCGGCGCTGCCGCAGCAACTGGCGTTGTCGCGCGTTCGTCGCGTGCGTCAGGTCGGTTTGATCACCGATGCGTTCAGCCTCGAAGCGTTTATTCGCGCCGTGCTGCAAGGCATGCAGAACAACACCGTGCTGGAATCAACCGAGGGCGAGATCCGTTTCGCACCGACGGCGCAACTGGAAAAACTCGGCCTCGGTGCCGAGTCGGAAGTGCGCTATCTGTCGGCTGAGCAATCGAACAGTTCGGTGGTGATCGGCAACAGCCTGGTGCTCAAGCTGATCCGCAAAGTGGCTTCTGGCGTGCACCCGGAACTGGAGATGAGCGCGTACCTGACCGAGGCTGGTTTCGAGAATATTTCCCCGTTGCTCGGTTCGGTGATTCGTCGCGATGCCAAGGGCGAAGACAACTTGCTGATGATCGCCCAAGGCTATCTGAGCAATCAGGGCGACGCCTGGGAATGGACGCAGAACAATCTCGAACGGGCGCTGCGCGATGAACTTGCCGATGCCATGTCCGAGCAGGAGCAGCATTACAACGCGCTGGGCGAATTGAAGGATTTTGCCAGCCTGCTCGGCCAACGCCTGGGCGAGATGCACAACGTGCTCGCGGCACCGACCGACAACGCTGATTTCGCCCCACAGTTGTCCACAGCCAAGGACATGCAAGCGACGGCCAAGGATATTGCTGCTCAAGTCGAACACGCGCTGAAGTTGCTCAAGCAGCATCAAAGCGAACTCAATGCGGCGGATCAGAAGCTGGTGAAACGGCTGGTCGACGAGAAAAAAGCCATCCTCGCCCATGTGCAGGATCTGGCGAAGAAAGCCACTGGCGGCTTGCGCATTCGCGTGCATGGCGATCTGCACCTGGGCCAGGTGCTGGTGATCAAAGGCGATGCCTACCTGATCGACTTTGAAGGCGAACCGGCGCGGCCATTGAGCGAGCGCCGTGGCAAACACAGTCCGTACAAAGATGTCAGTGGTGTGCTGCGCTCCTTCGATTACGCGGCGGCGATGACCATCAACGTCCACAACGTCGACCACAGTGCCGAGTCCGAAGACGCCCGCCGTCGCGTGGCGGAACGCTATTTGCGTGAAGCGCGTGAAGCATTTGTTCAGGCATATCGCCGGGCGGCAGCTAGTCTTGATCATGCTTGGCAAGATCCTGAAGGGGCCGACGCTGCGCTGGCATTGTTCGGTCTGGAGAAGGCGGCCTATGAAGTGGCCTATGAAGCCGAAAATCGCCCCACGTGGCTGCCCGTGCCGTTGCACGGTTTGTATGGGTTATTGACGGGGCTTAAACCCTTTTCCGATCTTGGTGGAGAGTAGTCATGAGTTTCTCGAACAAGGAACAGGGTCAGGTCAAAGAAGCATTATTGCCCTCGGCAAAAGATATCGATGCCTTGGTGCGTGCTGAACATCACGATCCTTTTTCCATTCTTGGCCCGCATGGCGATGGCGCTGGCGGGCAATTCATTCGCGCTTATCTGCCCGGTGCGTTGAGCGTTGTGGTGCTGGACAAGGACAGCGGCGAAGAACGCGGCCCGCTGGAGCAAACCGAAACGCCGGGGTTGTTTGTCGGCCATTTCGAGCAGGCGCGCCCGTACCAATTGCGCACGCGCTGGGCCGGTGGCGAGCAGGTCGCGGAAGATCCGTACAGCTTCGGCCAGTTACTCGGTGAAATGGATTTGTATCTGTTCGCCGAGGGCAATCACCGCGACCTCAGCGCGTGCCTTGGCGCGCAGCTGAAAACTGTCGATGGCGTCGACGGCGTACGGTTTGCCGTGTGGGCGCCGAATGCCCGGCGGGTCTCGGTGGTCGGTGATTTCAACGTCTGGGACGGCCGTCGCCATCCGATGCGCTTGCGTCATCCGTCCGGGGTCTGGGAGTTGTTTATCCCGCGCCTGCAAGCGGGTGAGTTGTACAAATATGAAATTCTCGGCGCCCACGGGATCTTGCCGCTCAAGGCTGACCCGATGGCGCTGGCCACCAGTCTGCCGCCGGATACCGCGTCGAAAGTCGCCGAGCCGCTGCAAATCGACTGGCAGGATCACGACTGGATGAACAGCCGCCGTGACCGCCACAAGCATTCGGCGCCGTTGTCGATCTATGAACTGCACGCCGGTTCCTGGCAGTGCGAGCTGGATGATCTGGGCGAAGTGGCGCGCCAGTACACCTGGCCGGAATTGGCCGAGCGCCTGATCCCTTACGTCAAGGAACTGGGCTTCACCCACATTGAATTGATGCCGATCATGGAGCACCCGTTTGGCGGTTCCTGGGGTTATCAATTGCTCTCGCAATTTGCCCCGAGTGCGCGCTACGGCTCGCCGGCGCAGTTCGCGGAATTCGTCGACGCCTGCCACCGGGCGGAAATTGGCGTGATCCTTGACTGGGTGCCGGCGCATTTCCCGACCGATGCTCACGGCATGGCGCAGTTCGACGGCACCGCGCTGTACGAATATGGCAATCCGCTGGAAGGTTTCCATCAGGATTGGGACACGCTGATCTACAACCTCGGGCGCACCGAAGTGCACGGCTATATGCTGGCCTCCGGGCTGCACTGGTTGAAGCATTTCCATGTCGATGGTTTGCGCGTCGATGCGGTGGCCTCGATGCTGTACCGCGACTATTCGCGCAAGGCGGGCGAGTGGGTACCGAACCGTCACGGCGGGCGGGAGAATCTGGAAGCCATCGATTTTCTCCGGCACTTGAATGACGTGGTGGAGCTGGAAGCACCGGGCGCCCTGGTGATCGCCGAGGAATCCACGGCGTGGCCGGGCGTCAGTCAGAGCACCCAGCAGGGCGGCCTCGGTTTTGCCTACAAGTGGAACATGGGCTGGATGCACGATTCGCTGCATTACATTCAGCAGGATCCGGTGTACCGCGCGCATCACCACAATGAGCTGAGTTTCGGCCTGGTTTACGCCTGGTCTGAACGCTTCATCCTGCCGATCTCCCACGATGAAGTGGTGCACGGCAAACATTCGCTGATCGACAAGATGCCCGGCGATCGCTGGCAGAAATTCGCGAATCTGCGGGCTTATCTGAGTTTCATGTGGACGCACCCGGGCAAGAAGCTGTTGTTCATGGGCTGTGAGTTTGGTCAGTGGCGCGAGTGGAATCACGATCAGCAGCTGGATTGGTATCTGCTGCAGTATTCCGAGCACAAGGGCGTACAGAAACTGGTCGGCGACCTTAATCGGTTGTACCGGGAGCTGCCGGCCCTGCACGATCAGGACGACGCGCCGCAGGGTTTCCAATGGTTGATTGGCGATGATGCGATCAACAGCGTTTATGCCTGGCTGCGCTGGAGCAAGGACGGCCAACCGGTGCTGGTGGTGGCCAACTTTACCCCGGTGCCGCGTCAGGCGTATCGCGTGGGCGTGCCGTTCGCCGGGCGCTGGACAGAGCTGCTCAACAGCGATGCCGACACCTATGCCGGTTCCAATTACGGCAATGGCGGCGGGGCGTTTACCGAGGAAGTGCCAAGCCATGGCCAGTCGTTATCGCTGGAACTGAACCTGCCGCCGTTGGCGGTGTTGATCCTCAAGCCTGAGGGTTGATCCAAGGCGCTGCAAAACCTGTGGGGGCGGGCTTGCCCGCGATGAGGCCGTCACTTTCAGCATTTTTGGTGACTGACACGCCGCCTTCGCTGGCAAGCCAGCTCCCACAGGGATCTTCGGTGATCTGAAGCTCACCAACGCATACGCACACCC